>NZ_JBCGFC010000023.1:0-48733 GCF_038739615.1 Aeromonas sp. SER
GGAGTGGGAACACACGAAACTGGACACCGATAGGAGCCGTGATGCTGAACCCAGAGCGGTCAGAACCAGAAGAAAAACAAGCGGCTTAAAACAGGGTTACGCGACAACTATCTTGAAAAACGCCGCACCCGAGCCATCGATCAAACTGGCGACCGCCTGTGGCAACTTGCCCTCCTGCACCTGTGCAAACAGCGGGCCGAACATGGCGCCTGCATCGGCCATAAAGGCGGCAAGACCCCGCTCATCGAGGGCGCCGGGGCAACCCGGCTCCACCAGACAGAGGGAGCGAAAGCGCTCGGGCGCCATCAGGGCTGCGGTCAGGGCGACATCCGCCCCGTATGACCAGCCCGCCAGATGCACTGGCCCGCATGGCAACTGTTCCAGCAGGGCAAGCAGATCGCCAGCATGGGTCTCAAGGCCAAACGGCCCCTCTTTGCCCGCCTCGCCAAAGTGGCGCAGGGTGGGGGTATAGACGGTGTAGTGCTGCGAGAGCAGCTCGATATGTTCGAGCCAGAGGGTGTGGTTGGCCAGCGCGCCATGGATCAGCAGCAGCGGTTCGCCGCTGCCCGCCTGCAGGCAGGGCTGCGTGCTGCCATTGACGATAAAAGTGTGAGTCTGTGACTGCATATCAACGCCTCCCCGGCGTGTCATAAGAGCGGAGGAGTATATGACAAGCCCCCTGCGGCCGGTAAGGGGGCGCTTTCAGGCTGGCGCTAACCACTATAAGCAAAAGTTGGGTCATTATCGGAAAACCCATAAATCCAGCTTATAGTGGCACCGACGAGCCTTCGGTTGCATCAGGGTGACTGATACAAGCCCCACAAGGGGCTCTCCCGATCCTTGGTGATGTATTGGCGGGGATATTCGCGATTGTCCGAATACGCTGCGCTATTCAAGCTTGTAGATTTTAACTTATTCATGTTAATGGTTTGTTATTTGGGGTGAATTAGTACACCCAAAGAATATGTAACAATGGTCGCAATTAAATATATCCACTCTTGAGTGGTAATTGTAATAACCAAAACCAATGAGCCAAAGTTAAATAGTATGCCAGAGCACTCAGCAAGAGCTATATCCATGTATTTAGCTCCGCTAACTTTATCATGTTCTTTGTCACTTTTATGTGCTGCAAACGAAAATATGGTAAAAAGAATGAATGACGATATTGTCAAAATAAAAAAAGAACTCCAGTTGATAAGCTCATATATATCTGTTTGCGGGACATTTTGAGTTGGTTTTAAATCATATTTCAATATGTAATAAAGTAGAAAAGTCATCATGAATATTGCCCACAACATAATGTTTGCCAATAGTTTGCTTCCTACAGGGCTGTATTTTTTCCTAAAGTCAGTCATTGGTAATACCTATGGAGTTATCTAAGTACATGACAGTGTAGCCACAATGATATAATTTGCGCGCTTTCATGCATGATTTAATGCATAAATTAATTTTGACGCTACATAACAATGTCGAAATATTCCAATTTAAATGGGTTGTCTTTAGATGCTCTGGCTTTTTTAATTTTTATTTTTGATTCATGGCATCCCTTTTTTTCATTAATTGTGGATATTATGTTCATGATAAGATTTAACTTTGCTTCAGGGAATTTACATCCTAAAGTAACGCTTAGTATTTCTGCATTTATTTTATTTCTATCTCGTTGAATGTAATTGCATTTATCAAAGTGAATTTTATCTCTTTTATAAGATATAAGTCGAATTTCTTTTTCATATGACCAATCTCTGTTTTTAGTTAATAGATATTGGTTGAATAAATATTTACTCTGCTCTTTGTTTCTTTTATGCTCGTTTGTATATTCAACTTTGCTAATGCCGACACCATCAGGTAATTCGTGCCCAAATTTATACTCAATCATAATGCCCTCATGATTTTGCGTGTAATGTGACCACATCAGCATAGAATTGTTGTTATTCGTGAATGAACATATTCTGTAGTCATCATCTATTAATTGGTCTTTCCCTATTCCCTCTAACGTTGGAAGCTCAATGGGGTCATTTAGATACTCTTTTGATGGAAAATAAAAATATTGATTAACTAGAGCATCGATGGTGTTTATATTGAACGGGTAGTATTTGTAAATAATACGACTCCTACCGCCTATAGACATATCCCATATAAACTCATTCACCAAACCGACATTTAGTTTTTCTCTTAGTGAGTTGTATTCACTTTCTGGTATGGGTTGTTTTATTTTCTTTGCGCAATTTAGATAGTTGCCAATAATAACATAACTATATTCAGAATGTTTTTCCATTAATTCTAATGCGGCTTTATAGTAATGATAAGCATCGGAATAGTTATTTTGCCTTTCTAGGCAAACGCCAAGTAAATTATAAGTAGTTATCGTTGGCCCATTTTCATTATGAAATTCATTTATTCTTTCAAAGGTGCTTTCATAATTTTTATTTTGTATTTCTAAACGAAATATATTTATTTTTTCATTTTTTGTTAAACTGCTCCTTTCTTTTTCCAATAGTTTTTTTAAACTGCTAGTGCTTCGCGTATAATCCCAGTCCTCCTCTAGCTTATTATATTTCTGATACAAGTCATCATATAAGAAGTGAGCTGTCAACTCGGGGTCATCTAACAATTTCTGAGCACTTTGATACTCATGATTGAAATGTATGGGGGTATCTAAGAAACGATGTTCATTGAAGTAACCTTCTAGCGTATTTAAATGCATGGCTAGTAAAAACACTTTATAGAGGCCTGTGTTTTCAATATCAATAATGTGTGGGTGATTTTTTATTTCTTGCAATATATCATTGTCAACATTCTCACCCAATAAAAACTTTGAAATAGCGAAGAGCGTCTTAGATTTAAGTTTATATGTGAAAGGTTCATCACTTTCTTGGTTAGTACAGTAAATTTTTATGACATCTGAATGAAGCTTTGCCTTTAATGCAATCTCCATTAATGATGACTTTAATGTTGATTGTTCATTTTCTTTTGCATCATCTAAATACTCTTTATATAGTTTTTCAGGTTCTTCTATCAAAAATCTTGCTTTTTCATAAGTTGAAATTTTAGATATTACGGTTTCTTTATCTATTTTATTTGCAGTGTAATACTTGCTGGCAATATTTAAGCATACCTCGCCGAGTGAGTTTATTATATCTATGCCGCTTTCAAGATCTCCCAGGTGGAAATATGCCAATGCCAAGATTTGTTTGCCATTATCATTTAAAAACACCCTATCATCTTGGGTTATTTGAAGAAGGAGAGCCCAGTCATCTTTGCGTTGATGATCGCAAGACATATAAGAAAGAGACAGATATGTATCATTCAGTTTTTTTGACACTAAGTCAAAATCATGGGCGTCATAATCTAGTTTCAGTGATTTGAAAAACGCATCGCTGTCATTGTTTAAATGATATAGACTCCACCAAGCATTGGTATTGTTTTTATCATAATCTACTGCTCGTTGAAAATATGATGCAGGAATATATTCATCCCCAATATTAGGATAGATCTCTCTAGCTATCGTGCCTAGATACTCATATGCTTTACTTAGACTACCATGTTTTTTAAGTATATCATGCAGTGCTGTAGATGTATCAATGCCTTTTGCATCGAGTAAAAAATAGCGAAACCCATAATAATCTTCGTTCTGCTCTAAATAAATAGGGTCATCTAATAAGGTAAGTTCTGAGAATTTTTTGTTTCTAATTGAATCAGCTATTTCTTTATTGTTCATATTATGGTTCTATGGTGAGTAATAAGATGTTTTTAATTAAAACAGGGAGTTAAATAGCTTTGAGTTAATTAACTTTCTAAATGCATACTATTTGTCGATAGCCAATTACTTAAGGCCTGCACAACACGCAAATCAAGTTTGAGCTTCCATACTCCACCTTGATTTGCGTGTTGTGGATGAGTCACCGGCTTGGCAGGCAGGGGGAATTGGCATGGCTACCGCCCCTGAATTACAGCCTCCAGTCTGCTGCTTTTAACCAACGGGGTGTGGCTGGCATGGCTCATGGGGTGACTCCGACGAGGCTCGTGTTGCCAATTGGCTATAGTACCGGCCCCTTGGCCAAGGGAAAGGGCGATGCGGGGAGTTTCTGAGCCAGATCAAGCAATTAATAAATCGCGACCGGTTGGCGCAGCGAGTGGAAAGTGCGGCCACTGTGTTGCTGGATAAAAAGTGTTGGCGGGTAGTAGTGTCGGTGGGTAAAACGCTGGCGGGTAAAAAACAAGAAGCCCCTGAACGGGGCTTCTCTTTGCTGGCCATGCCGCCACTGTGGACGGCTTGGCTGATCGTCTCGCTGGCGCCTTGTCCGGGCGCTGGAGCGGGCTGATGCAGGTTTACTCTTCGACCTTGTTGAGCCACTCGACCTTGTATTGGGCGCCGGCGCCCTGCGCCAGCTTGGCGCAGAGGGGCTTCAAGAAGGCTTCAATCTGCTCGTCCAGCATCCAGGGCGGGCTGATGATCAGCATGCCTGAGCCGTTCATGCCCCAATCCTTGGTCTGACCGGCCACTTCCAGCTCGGCCACCAGCACGTTACCGAAGTTCTCGCGCTTGATGGCGCGCAGCATGTCGCGGGACTTGTCCGCCTCTTCACCCAGAATGGGATACCAGAGGGCGTAGATGCCGGTGGCCCAGCGCTTCTGCGCCTTTTTCAGGGTATCGACCACCGCGAAGTAATCTTCTTTGAGCTCATAGGGCGGGTCGATCAGCACCAGCCCGCGGCGCGGGGTGGGCGGCAGCAGGGCGACCAGCCCTTCGAAGCCGTCCCTATGGTGGACGGCAACGCGCGGGTCGTAACCCATATTGGCGCGCAGATCTTCCACTTCGTTGTTGTGCAGCTCCATCAGTGCCAGCTTGTCCTGCTCGCGGGTGAGGCGGCGGGAGAGCTCCGGCGAGCCGGGGTAGTAGTGGAGCTGGCCATCGCTATTCATCTCGTCGATAACGGCGAAATAGGGGGCCATGGCGGGCCACTGGCCGCGCTCGTCCCACAACCGGCCGATGCCGTCGGCATACTCGGCCTTCTTCTGCGACCACTCGCCGCGCAGGTCGTAGAGACCGCCGCCGGCATGGGTATCCAGCACGATGAAGGGTTTCTCCTTCTTCTTGAGGGACTCGATGATCAGTGCCTGAACGGTGTGTTTCAGCACGTCGGCGTGGTTGCCGGCGTGAAAGGCGTGGCGATAACTCAGCATATTAGGTCTCTGAGGGGGCCCTGCGTGGCCCCCAGTAGCGATAGATAGTTCAACAGATTCTGGCTCTTGCCGCGCACCAGGGTGAGGCTGCGCAGGGTTTGCAGCAGCACCCCCTGCTGGAGCCGTTCCAGCTCCAGCTCGTGGGCCAGCATGGCCTGATATTCGGATTCGCCGAGCCGCCCCTTGGCGTTTTTGCGCAGGGCGCGCCAGGGGGTCAGCACGGCTTCGGTTTGCAGCAGGGCGGGCTGCAGGTCGAGCAGGTCGACCGGGATCCCGAGCTCATCGAGGCGATGCAGCAGCAGCGCCAGATTGACGTTGCCCCCCAGCTCCTGCACGGTGAGCCAGTCATGACTGCGGGCGCCGTACACCTCGCCGCTCCACTGCCAGAAGCCGCGCGGGGAGGGGAGTTCGTCGGCAGCGACCCGCTCCGGGGCCATCAGCATTTCGTCACGCAAGGAATTCCTGCTCCATGGTTTCCAGTTCTTCGGAGAGGCTCATCCACTCCATTTCGACGTTCTCCAGCTCCTCCTTGATGGGGCCCTGGGACTTGAGCAGCTCGGAGAGCTTCTGCTTGGCGCTCTCCTCGTAGATGGCCGGATCGGCCAGCTGGCTCTCGATGTCGGCCAGCTTGCCCTGGAGCTTCTCCATGCTCGCTTCGAGCTTTTCCAGCTTCTGGCGCAGCGGACGGGTCTGCTGGCGGAACTCCGCCTCGCGTCGCTTCTGATCCTTGCGCGCCACCGCCGAGTTGGCGGAGACGGGGCCATCGGCCGGTTTGGCGTTGGCCTCTTTCTCCTGCTCGCCGAGCCACTTGTGGTAGTCGTCGAGATCGCCGTCGAACGGCTCGACCCGGCCACCGTGCACCAGATAGAAGTCGTCGGTGGTGGTGCGCAGCAGGTGCCGGTCGTGTGAGACCACCACCATGGCCCCTTCGAAGCCTTGCAGCGCCATGGTCAGGGCGTGGCGCATCTCCAGATCCAGGTGGTTGGTCGGTTCATCGAGCAGCAAGAGGTTGGGCTTTTGCCAGGTGATCAGGGCCAGCACCAGCCGCGCCTTTTCACCGCCGGAGAAGGGGGCCACCTTATCGAGCGCCTTGTCACCGTGGAAGCCAAAGCTGCCCAGATAGTTGCGCAGCTCCTGCTCGGTCTTGTCCGGCGCGAGGCGCACCAGATGATCGAGCGGGGTGTCGTCGAGACGCAGGGTCTCCAGCTGATGCTGGGCAAAATAACCGATGCTCACCCCGGCGCTCACTTCCAGCTTGCCGGAGAGCGGCGGGTTGGAGCCAGCCAGCATCTTGATAAAGGTCGATTTACCGGCGCCGTTGCGACCGAGCAGACCGATGCGCGAACCCGGTACCAGATTGAGTTTGATCTTCTCGAGGATCACCTTGTCGCCGTAACCGGCGGAGAGGTTCTCCATGGCGATGAGCGGGGTCGGCAGGGCCGAGGGCTCGCGAAACTCGAAGCTGAACTCGGAGTCGGCGTGGGCGGGCAGGATCTTCTCCATCCGCTCCATGGCTTTCAGGCGGCTCTGGGCCTGACGGGCCTTGGAGGCCTTGTAGCGGAAGCGGTCCACATAGGATTGCATGTGGGCCATCTCGCGCTGCTGCTTCTCGTACATCGACTGCTGCTGGGCCAGATGTTCGGCGCGCTGCAGCTCGAAGTCGGAGTAGCCGCCGGTGTATTCGTTGAGCTTGCCGTTCTCGATATGGATGATGCGGCTGATGACCGAGTCGAGGAAATCGCGGTCGTGAGAGATCAGCACCAGCGTGCCCTGATAGCCCTTGAGCCACTTCTCCAGCCAGATGACGGCGTCGAGATCCAGGTGGTTGGTCGGTTCATCGAGCAGCAGCAGGTCGGAGCGGCAGAGCAGCGCCTGGGCGAGGTTGAGGCGCATGCGCCAGCCACCGGAGAAGCTGCGTACCGGCGAGCTGAGCTGCTCGTCGGCAAAGCCGAGGCCGTGCAGCAGCTCGGCGGCGCGGGCGCGGATGCTGTAGGCGCCGATGGTGTCGAGCTTGCTGTGCAGCTCGGCCACCAGCAGGCCGTTGTCATCCTGCTCGGCTTGGGCGAGCTCGGCCTCCAGCGCGCGGAACTCCTTGTCGCCGTCGATCACGTAGTCGAGGGCGGAGCAATCGAGCGCCGGGGTCTCCTGCGCCACGCCCGCAATCTGCCAGCCGGCGGGCAGGCTGAAGCTGCCGCTGTCGATGGCCAGCTCCCCCCGTACCAGTGCAAAAAAGGTGGACTTGCCACAGCCGTTTTTGCCCACCAGACCCACCTTGTGGCCCGGGTGAATGGTGGCGGAGGCGTTGTCCAGCAGCTTGCGGCCGCCGCGGATCAGTTCGATTTGACTGGCAACTATCATGGGTGGGATCTGCTTGCTCAAAAATGGAGGAGAAAAACTGGCGCGGATCTTACGTGAAAAGGCGCAGATTTGCACTTTGGCGCGCGGCTCGCTATGGCTGGTATGACAAAAACATGCCATAACAGAGAAACCAGTTTGGTTACGGGAGGTTAGCATGCTTATAAGGGATATTATGACGACCCGGGTCGCCACCGTGTCGATGGATGATCGGCTCAGCGTCATCAAGGATATCTTCGAGCAGGCCCACTTTCGCCATCTGCTGGTGCTGGAAGAGGGGGAGCTGGTGGGGGTCATCTCCGACCGCGACCTGTTTCGCGCCATCAGCCCCTATCTCGACTCCGAGGCCGAGATGACTCGCGACACCGAAACCCTTACCAAGCGGGCGCACCAGATCATGAGCCGCCACCCCGTCACTATCGCCCCCCAGCTCACCGTGCGCGAGGGTGTGCAGCTGATGCTGGAGAAGAATGTCTCCTGCCTGCCTGTGCTGGAAAACGGGGCTCTGGTCGGCATCATCAGCTGGAAGGATTTTCTGCGGGTTGCGCTGACGCCGGACGGGCTCTGAATCGCCCCGGCCGCCCGGGGCCGAACGGGAAGTGATAACCGGAATAAGAGAGGGGAGCCATGGCTCCCCTCTCGCATTGAGGTTCACTGGTCGCTTGGGCTTTATGACGCCGGCGGCTTGCCGGCATTTCTCGCAGGCATGCTGCCGGAGAGCTTGGGTTGCAGGTGGCTGCGGATCTCGTTCAGGGTCTGGCGATACTGCTCCCCGTGCTGCTCCAGAAAGGCGGGGCTATGGCGCAGGCGCCGCTCCAGCCGATCCACCACCAGTGCCACCTTGGGCGCCGCCATGCCGGCGGGCCAGCTGTGCTGCAGCAGCTCCAGCAGTTGCCAGGCATCGCCGGGCAGGGCGGGGAACTCCTCCTGCAGTTGCAATCCCGCCTGCAGCGCCAGCTGGTGGTCGCCAATATGCATCGCCCGGTGGCGGGTCTGGCGCAGCTCGGTAAGGCGCTGTTCACGGGCCGTCAGGCGCACTCCCAGCTCGCTCACCAGATGGTGAAAGAGCTGGCGGGTGAGGGGATGGGGGGCGACCCGGATGCGATATTCGGATAGCTGGGTCAGGTAGCGGCTCGCATGGTGCGGCAGCCCGCAGAACTGGCTGACGGCAAAACCGAGCAACAGGGTGACATGACTGGTGCTTGCCTGATCCGGCTGATGGTGCGAGATGAGGATCAACGCCTCGTCGAAGCGGTACTCCAGCCCCAGTTTCAGCGCCTGCAGCAGCTCGTACTCGTGCGCCTGCAGAGTCACGGTGCGCTTGAGGTGAACCCACTCCTGCAGCAGGGAGCGGATCCGGTTGGCAGAGGGGCTCTGCCACAGCACCGCCAGCGCCGCGCTCAGCATAAAGCTCTCCAGCGACTGGCGGGGATGCAGCTCACCGAAATAGCGCAGATTGAGGCTGTGGACCTGCTCCAGCACCTTATCCTCATCCTGCAAGATCAATCCCAGCAGCATGGCCAGCTGGTGCCAGCGTGGCTGGTGGGGGCGGATTTTTTGCAGCTCCTGCAGCGTGCCCCAGGCAGTTTGCCACTGATGTTGATGGAGCTGGCTGGCCAGCGTCAGCTCCCGTTTGATGGCAAGCGGCAAGGTATCCTGATGGCGCTGCAGATCGGTGAGCGCACTCTGCAGTTTGCCCAGCCCGAGCAGACCGTAGAAGAGGCCGGCTCGGGGCCAGTTGGTGCGGTATTCGTTGGCGCAGAGGGCGTAGTGCTGGGCGGCTGCCATCTGATCGTCGGATTGCAGCAGCAGATAACCCTTGAGTCGATCCAGCCAGGGGTTGAGCTCCCGATGTTCCGGCTGGAACAGCAGGTCTTCACAGGTGGCGGTAGCTATCTGCCACTCCCGCAGGGCAATGGGGGCACTGAGGGAGGGGGTGAGTGAACTCAGGTGTACCAGCTGGCGCAGCACCTCGTCGAGCTGACCGGTCATAAAGGGGAGCTGCAGATAGAGGGAGAAGTAGAGATCCGAGGGGAGAAACTCCTGCTCGCTGGCGTCGGCATCGAGCAGCAGCAGGACGCAACCGGGTTGCAGCAGGCCGAGGTAGTGGGCCTCGTGGAGCAGGCGGGCCCCTTCACGCCCCTGCTGCTTGTCCTGCTGGCAGATGATGGCATCAAAAGGTTGTTGCTGGAGCAGGGCAAACAGGCCGTTGTGCCCATGTTCCGGGTGGCTGTGGTAGTGAATATGTTCGGCCAGCACACCCTGTTCGGTCAGTTGCCGGATGATGGCGCTGCGCAGTAAAGGATCCTCATCAAGCAGCAATATCGCCATACAACACTCCCTTTTTGCCAATCCTTGAATGGATCATGGTAGAGCCAAGGGACAGATAGGCCCAGTTTTGGGCGGATGAAAAGTTGACAGTAGTCAGCAGAGAACAGGATGGGGCATGATGAGCAGTTATCACATCTTGCTGGTCTTGGCCGGGAAGCTGCACTCGGTCTGCCTGATCATGCGTTCCCCCTCTCCCCCGGCACCTTGCCAGCTTAGTTCGAGCTGTCCGAGGTGGCCAAGGTGGCGCAGCTCGAATTCGTAGCGCTGACAGGGATTATCCAGCGGCAGGGTGCTCATCCCCGTCGGCAACCGGTAGTCATAGCTGAGGCGCGGCCCATCCTGCAGCTGGCTGCGAAGCGGCACCAGTCCCTCCGGCGTGGGGGATGGCGCTTTCAGATAGCGGCGCAAGCTGAGCGGCGCGTCGATCGCCTTCTGATAGTTGAGGCCGTTCATGGCCGCCAGCTCCTCCTCCAGCCGTTGCAGCTCCCCCTCCAGACCCGTGATGACAACCCCCAGCTGTTGATGGGCTGGTGAGGCGCACCCGCCCAGCAGCAGGGTTGAGGCGAGCAGGGTGGCTCTGAAGCGGGGCATGGCATCTCCTTGACGGGTCATTGTGGTTGGCAGGGCAGACTATAGCAGGGGATTGCTGGGGGGCGTGCCCCGCAGCAGCTGGGCCAGCCGCTCCAGCCCTTCGGCCACACGGGCATCGGTGGCGGGCTGGCTCAGGCTCAGGCGTACCCCCTGCGGGGCGGCAAACTGGCCGGCGGCGAAGTGTTCCCCGCTTGCCACCCCGACGTCAAGGGCATCGGCGGCGGCGGCGAACTCCTGACTGCGCCACGGCTCGGGCAGCGGCAACCAGGCGTGCATGCTGCCCGGCTGCCAGCGGGCGCCGGGCAGCAGGTGGTGCAACAGCTCGCCACGACGTGCCAGAGTCTGCCGCTGCTCGCGGATCAACTGGTCGATCCCAGGTTGGCTCACCAGCTGGCAGGCCAGCTCGACCAGCAGGGGGCTGACCATCCAGCTGGAGAGGCGCATCGCCTGGGCGAAGGCCTGCTTGAGGTGGTCAGGCGCCAGCACGAAGCCGACCCGCATGCCGCCGCAGGCGATCTTGGCCAGACTGCCGAGGTAGATGACCCGCTCCGGCGCCAGATTGACCAGCGGCACCTGATGGGGCTCCGGCAGCAGGCCGTTGACGTCATCCTCGATGATCAGCAGGTCGTGCCGGCGGGCAACGGCGACGATGGCCTCGCGCCGTGCCAGCGACATGATGGCGGTGGTGGGGTTTTGCAGGGTAGGGGTGAGGTAGAGCACTCTGGCGCGCCGGCTGCGGCAGGCTGCCTCCAGCGCATCGGGCAGCAGCCCCTCCTCATCCATGGCAAGGCCGATGACCTGATTCTTCAGCTGGCGGGCATTGCCCAGCATGCCGGGATAGCTGAGCCCCTCGCACATCAGACTCTCGCCGACACAGCCGGTCGCCAGCATGGCCAGCATGATGCCGTGCTGGGCGCCGTGGCTGAACAGCAGCCGTTCCTCTTGCGCTGCAATACCCTGCCTTGTCAGCCATTCGATAAAGCGCTGGCGCTGATCCGGCTGGCCCGCCTCCTTGCCATAACCAAGCAGCAGGTTGAGATCCCCCTGACTCAGGTTTTCCAGCAGCGGGCGGATTAAGGCGGCCCGATCGAGCTGCACCGGCAGGTTCTGCCACAACTCGATGCGCGGCCCCTCCTCGGTGCGGATCACCCACTGATTGGCGGGGTCCGTGCTCGCTCCTTTAACCCAGGTGCCGTGGCCGACCCGGGCGGCGACCAGCCCGCGCCGCTCTGCCTCGCTGTAGGCGCGGGTGACGGTACCCACCGTGACCCCCAGCTTGTCCGCCAGCGCCCTGTGGGTGGGCAGACGGGTTTGGGCGGGCAGCGAGCCATCCACAATGGCCTGCTCGATGGCGCTGGCCAGTCTGAGGTAGAGGGGGCCATCGAAGGCGGAGAGATCCGGCGTCCAGATTGTCATGGTGACAATAAATCCATTGATCGAAAGTTAAGGGCAATATAGCGTGAATTTCAACCTGATAACAACCATTGAGGGTTGATTGTGTCGATACAATCAACCTGTCAAGATGAGGAGTCGCTCATGACGTTCGAATGGTATGCCACCCTGTTTGGCTTCGCCGTGCTCACCTGCGGCACGCCCGGCCCCAACAACTTGATGTTGACGGCCTCCGGCGCCAATTTCGGCGTGCGGCGCACCCTGCCACACCTGTTTGGCGTAGCGCTGGGGCAACCTGTGCTGCAACTGGTGCTGGCGCTGGGGCTTTATCCGCTGTTCGAGCGCTGGCCCTTGCTGCGCCTCGGCTTGCAGATCTTCGGCAGCCTCTATCTGCTCTGGCTGGCCTGGCGCATCGCGGTGGCGGGCGCTCCGAGCGATCCGGCGCGGCGCGCCCGGCCGCTGACCCTCCTGGAGGGGTTGGGTTTCCAGTTTCTCAATCCCAAGGCGTGGATGATGGGGATCTCCGCCATCAGTCTGTTCAGTCTGACCGGTGCTGGTTACTGGCCCAGCCAGCTGGCGGTGATGACCATGTTCGCGCTGGTGGCGCTGCCCACCTGCTTTGTCTGGGTGCTCTTTGGCCATCAGCTGAGCAACTGGATCAGCACGGATCGGGGCTGGCGCCGGCTCAATGGCTCCCTCGGTCTGCTGACTGCCCTCTGCGTGGTGATGCTCTGGTATTGAGGCTTTTCCCACCCGCTTTCTCCTTGTGGTCGGGCTGCCGCTTCTGCATATTGGTGGGCTGCTTTATCTGACGGATTGTCTGGCAGGCAGTCCGATATGTGGTCTGAACGAGGTTGAGATGGATCTGAACTGGGTACTGCCCCTCGCGGGGTTTGCACTGGTCACCTGCGGTACGCCGGGGCCAAACAATATGCTGCTCACCAGCGCCGGGGCGGCGCAGGGATTTCGCCGCACGCTGCCCCTGCTGGTGGGCGTGGTCGGGGGCATCAACCTGATGATCCTCGCCATGGCGCTGGGGCTCGGGGTGATCTTTGACAAGGTGCCGCTGCTGCACGACGGGCTCAAGCTGATCGGTTCGGCCTACCTGCTCTGGCTGGCGTGGAAGGTGGCGACCGCCAGCGGCCCGGCCGAGGGCAATCGGCCGCTTATTCCCGCCCATCAGGGGGCCATGCTGCAACTGCTCAACCCCAAGGCGTGGATGATGGCGCTCTCCGCCATCAGCGGTTTCACCCTGGCAGGGGAGGCCTACTGGCCATCGGCCATCTGGGTGCTCGCCATCTTCTTTGTGACCGGCCTCTATACCGGTGCTTTCTGGGTACTGTTCGGCGCTCAGGTGCGCCGTCTTATCCGCACCGCCCGGGGCTGGCGCCGTTTTAACCTCGGCATGGGGATCGCCACGGCGGCCTGCGTGCTGATGATCTGGATTTAGCTCGGGGTTGACCCGGGCCTTTACCGGCTGTCTTGTTGGCCCTGCGGGGCCTTTTTTATCTCGCTCGCGTGACCTTGCCTGCAAGGTGGCGTGGCACAGCCTTACCTTGGGATGAAAGGAGCTGTTATGAAATGTATCGGTCTGCTGGGTGGCATGAGCTGGGAGTCCACTGTCAGCTACTATCAGGCGCTCAACCGCGGGGTGCGGGCCAAGCTCGGTGGCTTGCACTCGGCGCGGGTGCTGCTCAATAGCGTCGACTTTGCCGAGATAGAGCGGCTGCAGCATGCCGGTGACTGGCCCGCCACTGCCCGCCTGCTGGCGGCCGAAGCGCGCAAACTGCAGGATGGCGGCGCCGATTTCTTGCTGATCGGCACCAACACCATGCACAAGGTGGCGCCCGAGATAGAGGCCGCCATCGATATCCCGCTGCTCCATATCGCCGATGCCACTGCGCGCCGCCTGCAAGCGGACGGGATACAAAGGGTTGGCCTGCTCGGCACCCGCTTTACCATGGAGCAGGACTTCTACAAGGGGCGGCTGCAGACGCACTTCGGGCTGGAGGTGCTGGTGCCTGCCGAGGCAGAGCGGGAGCGGGTCCATCGCATCATCTATGACGAGCTCTGTCTGGGCGAGATCCGCGACGCGTCGCGCGCCGAGTATCTGGCCATTATCGCCGGGCTGGCCGCTGCCGGCGCCGAGGCGGTGATCCTCGGTTGCACCGAGATTGCCCTGCTGGTGGGGGAGGCGCAGGCGGCCGTGCCGCTCTACGACACCACCGCCATTCATGCCGAGGCTGCCGTCACCCTGGCCCTGACATCCGATTAATTAACTGGTCAGATCTCACTATTCATGCTTGTCTCATACCCCTTGCCATAAAAGCGTGTAAAATTGCGCCCTGAATTTTCCCCGGCCAACGCGGGTTGGCTGCGGTTTCCTAGCATGCAAGGCTGACATTGTGACTGAAGTTGACAGATTCGCGGACATTCGCCCTTACCGCGATGAAGAAGTGCCGGCGGCCATCGAACGGCTGATCCAGGATGATGAATTTATCGGTGCCATCGCCAAATACCGTTTTGGCTCCCTGATGAGCTGGCTGGGCTGGGCGATTCGCCCGCTGATCCGCCAGGTGCTGCGCTACAAGTGGTCAAAAGTGACCACAGTGCATCAGGTGCAGGTCGGGGTGACCAACTATATGTCCCGGATGATCGCTACCTCCACCAAGGGGGTGACCTTCTCCGGGATCGAGCATCTGAAGAAGGAGCAGGGCTACCTGTTCGTCTCCAACCACAGGGACATCGCCATGGATCCGGCCTTCGTCAACTGGGGTCTCTATACCCACGGTTTTGACACGGTCCGCATCGCCATCGGCGACAACCTGCTGCGCAAACCCTGCGCCACCGAGCTGATGAAGCTCAACAAGAGCTTTATCGTCAAGCGCTCCGCCAAGGGGCCGCGGGAGATGATGAAGGCGCTCGGCGAGCTCTCCGCCTACATCGGCCAGTCGGTGCACGAAGGCCACTCCATCTGGATCGCCCAGAAGGAAGGGCGCGCCAAGAATGGTGATGACAAGACGGATCCGGCCATCCTCAAGATGTTCTACGTCGACGGCAAGAAGCAGAAGATCGACTTCGTCGACTACATGCGCAGCCTCAATATCGTGCCGGTCAGCATCAGCTACGAGCTGGACCCCACCGACAAGGCGAAGGCTCGCGAGCTCTACGAGAAGTCGGTCAACGGCAGCTACGAGAAGGGCGAGTTCGAGGATATCGAGAGCATCGTTGCCGGCATCGTCGGCATGAAGGGGCGGGTACACGTCGCTTTCGGCGCGCCAATTACCGAGGGCTTCAGCGATCCGGACGAGCTGGCGGCCCTGATCGACAAGGCGATCTGGAGCAGCTACCGCCTCTTCCCGAGCAACTATCTGGCGGCCGATGTCTCTGGCAAGGCCAACACCATCGAGCAGGCGGCCTTCCTGACCCGTCAGTCAGAGGTGCCGGAAGAGCACAAGGCAATCTGGCGTGCCATGTATGCCAAACCGGTGGAAAACGCCGGCAAGGCTTGAATGAAACCGGTTGCGTGAAAAAAACGGGAGCAGATGCTCCCGTTTTTGCGTCTGGTCAAAGTCGCCGGCAAAAGGGTGGTGAATAATATGGTTTCAGCTGGTACGATCACCCGAAAAATGGGGTTCACGCTCTTGGCAACCACCGGATGAGTGTGTAACAGTGCCCCAATATGCTGAATGTGAGCATTAGCTCTAATCCCTCTGCACGGATCGCCGGGGGCGTTATCGAAGGACCTGTAACAGGTCCTTTTTCATTGGGCGGCAAAGATGCCGCGCAGATATACCTAACAGGAAGATGCTCGCACCATGATCACCGGTAGCCTGAACACGTTGCAGCGTACGCCGCTGCCTGCCCCGCTGGATCGCATCATGGTCGAGGTGGTCAAAAGCGTTGCCCAGTGGCGCGAGGCGCCCCTTGGCAAGACTGAAATCGACGGTCTCAAGCTGTTCTGTCTGGTGAGCGAGGAGATGACCGAGCCGGCTGCGGATCGCCGTGGCGAGTTCCATCGCGACTATCTCGATATCCAGTTGCTGCTGGCAGGCGAAGAGTGGATCGGTGTCGGGCCTCATGAGTATGCGAATGAAGGTGCTGACCATCCCCATCCTGACCTCTGGTTTGTCGATGACGAGCAGACTACCTATCTGGCGCTGCAACCGGGCGATTTCGCCATCTTCTGGCCGGGCGAACTGCATCGCCCGCTCTGTACCCGCAACCAGCCCGCCAAAGTGAAGAAGCTGGTGGTCAAGGTACACCGGGATCTGCTGGCCATCGCCTGAGCATCCCCATTGAAGCGAGCCCTGCGCAGCTGATGCGTCGAGACTCGCAAGCATTGAAACGAGTGATACGCACCACAAGTTGCGATGACTCTTTCAAGAGCAAGAATTGAAAAATTGGACGCACCCTCCTGCGACCATAAGCCCCCGGCAGGGGAATCCCATCCTCTTTTGGATGACACGACACTGTCGGCATAAAGCCGAAGCACAGGAAGATGTAGAAAATGAGCAAGTTGGTACTGATCCTTAACTGCGGTAGCTCTTCCCTGAAATTTGCCGTAATGGACGCCGAAACAGGTGAGGACATGCTGTCCGGCCTGGCCGAATGCTTCAATCTGGATGATGCACGTATCAAATGGAAACTCCACGGGGTCAAGGGCGAAGCCATGCTGGGAGCGGGTGCCGCTCACCAGGAAGCGCTCGACCACATCGTGGGCCACATCCTGCCGCAGGATCCGTCTCTGGCCGGCCAGCTGGTGGCCATCGGCCATCGCATCGTGCACGGTGGCGAGCAGTTCTCCCGTTCCGTTCGCATCGATGACAGCGTGATCGCCGGCATCGAAGCCGCTATCCCGTTCGCCCCGCTGCACAACCCGGCTCACCTGATCGGTATCCGCGCTGCGCTCAAGGTGTTCCCGCAACTGGCAGACAAGAACGTGGCCGTGTTCGACACCGCGTTCCACCAGACCCTGCCGCAGGAGGCCTACCTCTACGCGCTGCCTTACAAGCTCTACAGCGAGCACGGCATCCGTCGTTACGGCGCGCACGGTACCTCCCACCGCTACATCGCGGAAGAGGCTGCCAAAGAGCTGGGCAAGCCGCTGAACGAACTGAACATCATCAACTGCCACCTGGGCAACGGTGCTTCCGTTTGCGCCATCAAGAACGGTGAGTCTGTTGACACCTCCATGGGGCTGACTCCGCTGGAAGGTCTGGCGATGGGTACCCGTTGTGGCGACATCGATCCGGCCGTGGTCTTCTTCATGCACGACCAGCTCGGTTACAGCGTGGAGCAGATCAACCACACCCTGACCCGTGAGTCCGGTCTGCTGGGTATGACCGAAGCGAGCAGCGACTGCCGCTATGTCACCACCAACTACGCTACCGACGCCGGTGCCAAGCGTGCGCTGGATGTCTTCACCTACCGTGTGGCCAAGTATGTCGGCGCCTACGCCGCTGCGATGGACGGTCGTCTGGACGCCGTGGTCTTCACCGGTGGTATCGGTGAGAACGCCGCCATGGTGCGCGAGATGGTGCTGGCGCGTCTGGCCCTGTTCGGCTTCAAGGTGGACAAAGAGGCTAACAACGCCGCGGTACTGGGTGGCGAAGGCCGCATCACTACCGCCGACAGCCGTTGCGCCATGGTGATCCCGACCAACGAAGAGCTGGTCATTGCCCGCGATGCCCTGGGCCTGGTCGGCTAACGCCAATCGGTCTCATCACAACGCCCGGCTTTTGCCGGGCGTTGTCGTTTGTGGCGACCCGTTATTTGACTTGGAGGCTCGGGGCGTTACCCTGACGGCCACGTTTTGGCATTGCAGCATAGGGGGAGAGGAATGAAAGAGACGTTTTTTAACTGGCTGTCGGAGCTTGGGGTTGAGGTGACCGGCATGATGGGGCTGGTGATTGCGCTCGCTTTCATCCTCGTCACCTCGCTGCTATTGCACATGATGTTGCACCGCTTTCTGCTGGTGCGGCTGGTGGGCATCCTCGGCAGGGCCAAGCAGGTGTGGTTGCCACCCCAGTTGCAACAGCGCCTCTTCTACCGGCTTGCTTTCGTCTTTCAGGGGGCCGTGCTGCTCGGTCAGGCCGAGATCTGGCTGCCGCGCAGTTCCGATAGCCTGAAGCTTATCGAGATGTCGGCCCAGCTCTGGATCCTCTTCTTCCTGTTGCTCTCCTTCTTTACCCTGCTCGACTGCGTGCTGGCGGTGAGCCGCAACATCCGGCTGTGGCGTGATCTGCCTTTGCGCGGCATCTTCCAGGGGGCCAAGCTGGTGGGCAGCATTCTGGTCGGCATCCTGATGATCGCCCTGCTGCTTGGCAAGTCACCGCTGTTCCTGTTCAGTGGTCTGGGCGCCATGACCGCGGTGCTGATGTTGGTATTCAAGGACCCCATCCTCGGTCTGGTGGCGGGGATCCAGCTCTCTGCCAACCGGATGCTGAACGTTGGCGACTGGCTGCAGATGGACAAATATGGCGCCGACGGCGAGGTGACCGATATCGGCCTTACCACGGTCAAGGTGTCGAACTGGGACAAGACGGTTACCACCATTCCCACCTATGCCCTCATCTCCGACTCCTTCAAGAACTGGCAGGGGATGACCGAATCGGGCGGGCGGCGCATCAAGCGCAGCATCAATATCGACATGACCAGCGTGCGCTTCATGACGGCCGATGAGCAGTTGCAGCTCAAGCAGGCCCAGTTGCTGGCTCCCTATCTCACCCGCAAGGAGCAGGAGCTGAGCAGTTACAACCAGCAGCTGAGCGATGCCTTGAATTGCCCCATCAATGGCCGTCACCTCACCAACCTCGGCACCCTGCGCGCCTATCTGGATGCCTATCTGCGCGCCCATCCCGGCATTCGCAAGGATATGACCCTGATGGTGCGTCAGCTGGCGCCGACCTCTGACGGCTTGCCGCTGGAGATCTACTGCTTTACCGCGACCACCGCCTGGGCCGAGTACGAAGGGATTCAGGCCGATATTTTCGACCACATTTTCGCCATCATCGAGCAATTTCATCTGCGGTTGCACCAATCTCCCACGGGATACGATATGCGCTCCTGGCAGAAGGGATAAGCGGGCGACCGACAGGGGCTGGCGGCGGATAAAAAAAGCGATATTAATCGTCGACCCGCCGCTACTTGTCAGTTGAAATTTGCTTTGCAGAAGAGAAAAATGGCGGCCTTCTCTTCGCGCCCCTGATCCTCGTCTGATCAGCTGTCAGCCCAGAGATGTCAACTCAGTCATTATCATGGGAAAGTTATGAAGCTCCTTCGCAATAGTGTGGCAACACTCTGCTACAGCCTGCTGCTGACCGCTGCGCCGGTTTTCGCTGTTGAATATGCTCTGCCTGCGGCCAACAGCCGTCTGGTGGGGGAAAATCTGGAATACGTGGTCCCGGCCGAAGAGAACGGCCAGCCGCTGGAGGCCATTGCCGCAAAATTCCAGCTGGGGCTGACCAACATGATCGAAGCCAACCCCAAGGCTGACCCCCTGCTGGTGCAGACCGGCGAGAAGCTGGTGATCCCCCATCAGCTGATCCTGCCGGATGCGCCCCGTGAAGGGATCGTGCTGAACGTGGCCGAGATGCGCCTCTACTACTACCCGAAAGGCAAGAAAGTAGTGGAAGTGCTGCCCATCGGCATCGGCCAGCTGGGCACCGACACCCCGGAGAACTGGGTGACCAGCGTGCAGCGCAAGAAAGCGGGCCCGACCTGGACACCGACTGCCAAGATGCACGCCGAATATGCCGCCCGTGGCGAGAGCCTGCCTGCGGTATGGCCAGCTGGCCCGGACAACCCCATGGGGCTGTTTGCGCTCTACATCGGCAAGATGTACGCCATCCACGGTACCAACGCCCAGTTCGGTATCGGCCTGCGGGTGAGCCACGGTTGTGTGCGTCTGCGCAACGATGACATCGAGTACCTGTTCAAGAAGGTACCGGTAGGCACTCGCGTCCAGTTCATCAACCAGCCGCTCAAGGCCTCTGTCGAGCCGGATGGCCGCCGCTATCTGGAAGTGCATCAGCCGCTGTCGCGCAGCGAGGAGGAGTTCAACTCCAGCCTGCCGGCACCGCTGCCGATGACCCCTGCCATCACCCGCTTCATTGCCCACGCCGACAGCGACTCCCAGCTGGTCAAACAGGCGCTGGAGCAGCGCAGCGGTATGCCGGTCGCCATCAACGGCTAATCCCGGTAATCGGCCACAAGAAAGGGCGAACAGCGTGCTGTTCGCCCTTTCTCTTTTCTGACCTTGTACGGGGCCGGATTAGCTACGGCGCAGATTGTCGGCGAGCTCTCCGGCGAGCTGATCGAGCATCTGGTAGCGCGCCTTGTAGCTGGCCCGCTTGCGGGAGGGGATCTCCTCCAGCGTTTTGCGCGGTATCTGCAGCGGCAGGCTCATCCAGAGTTCATCCATGACGTTGCCCTGATGCTCTTCCCACAGCCCATCCAGATCGAACTTGACCCGGTTGGCGGTGCGCTTGCTGCACTGGTAGACGTGGCTTTGAGTGCGGATCCCGAGCAGGGTTTCACACCCCAGACCACGGGCCAGCTCGGCTGCCATGTAGACCAGCAGCGACATGGGACGCAGGCCGCCACACGCCTTGGTGACCAGCTTGATCTCCTCACTCAGCCCCTTGCCCCCTTGCAGCGAGCAGATCTCCAGCGTGGGCTGCGGCTCGCAGCGCAGGTTGAGCGCCATGAAGTAGAGCGCCGACTCGCCGAGCTTGAGGGTCAGGCTCATCTCTCCCTCTTTGGCCATGTGGGTCTGGTAATCGAGCTGCAGGGTGAGCGGCGCGGTAAGCTTGTCGCTTTGCCAACTGGCAAGCTGCAAGCCGCTCTGGCTGTAGATCGCCTGCTGCTGCGCTTCGGGCAGGGCCAGTGCCAGCTGCCGGTAGTGGGCAGTGATGAGCCCGGCGCGGAGCCCCTTGCGCAGCCCCTTGTGGCGATAGGGGTGAATGGGCTTTTCCAGAATATCGGGGAAGCGGGTGATCGCCTGCGCCAGCAGCGGCAGCGTCTCCTGCTGGCGATAGAGGGCACGGGCTCCCGGATGCAGCCAGAGGCGGCCAACGAATTTGGCCCGTCTGATGAGATGGCCCGACTCCTCTACCGGATGGAGACGGCGGGCGAGGGTGCGCAGTTGCGACAGATGAGAGGACATAGGCGTAGCCCCGGTTCGTTGGATTCAGGGCGGCGAGTGTAGGAGGGGGCGAGGAGGATGTAAAAAGCTCGATAGTAACAAAATGTGAAGATAAAACGCTCAATAGCAGGGGCAAGTGCTCTGATCTCTCGCCCGGACGGAAAATGAAATTCGGTTCTATCTCCTTGATGTAGAGATGATTTGCTGCGCAAAGGCTTTTATTGTGTTTTCTGTTTGTTAACAAAGGGGTTGAGCCGATAGGGACGGGTGATTAAGCTAGGCCGGTTTTTAGGGATGAGCCCGTCATCAGAGCGGGTAAAAGATGAAATAAAACGGAGTTTTGCATGACAGCCAGCACACCCATGTTAATCACCTTTCTGGTGTACATCCTCGGGATGGTACTGATCGGCTTTGTTGCCTATCGCGCCACCCGCAACTTTGACGACTACATCCTTGGCGGCCGCCGGATGGGGAGCTGGGTCACCGCCCTCTCCGCCGGCGCCTCCGACATGAGTGGATGGTTGCTGATGGGCTTGCCCGGCGCCATCTTCATCAGCGGCATCTCCGAGAGCTGGATCGCCATCGGTCTGGTCATCGGTGCCTACCTCAACTGGCGCTGGGTGGCGGGCCGCCTGCGGGTTCATACCGAGAAGAACCGCAACGCCCTGACCCTGCCGGACTACTTCACCTACCGCTTTGAAGATCACAGCAAGGTGCTGCGCATCCTCTCGGCGCTGGTGATCCTGCTCTTCTTCACCATCTACTGCGCTTCCGGTGTGGTGGCCGGTGCCCGCCTGTTCGAGAGCACCTTCGGCATGGATTACAACACCGCCCTCTGGGTCGGTGCGGCCGCCACCATCACCTACACCTTCTTCGGCGGCTTCCTCGCGGTGAGCTGGACCGATACGGTGCAGGCGACCCTGATGATCTTCGCCCTGATCCTCACCCCGGTCTTTGTCATCATCGCCGTGGGCGGGGTGGACAGCGCCATGATCGAGGTGGCCGCCAAGAGCGCCAGCAACCTCGACATGTTCAAGAATCTGGATGTAATCGCCATCATCTCCCTGATGGCGTGGGGGCTCGGCTACTTCGGTCAGCCGCATATTCTGGCCCGCTTCATGGCAGCGGATTCCCACCACTCCATGGCCAATGCCCGTCGCATCAGCATGACCTGGATGATCTTCTGCCTGGGCGGCGCGGTGGCCATTGGTTTCTTCGGTCTGGCCTACTTCGCCCGCTTCCCGGAAGTGGCGGGCGGTGTCACCGGCAACCCGGAGCGGGTCTTTATCGAGCTCTCCAAGATCCTGTTCAACCCCTGGATCGCCGGTGTGCTGCTCTCGGCCATTCTGGCTGCGGTGATGAGTACCCTGAGTTGCCAGCTGCTGGTCTGCTCCAGCGCCATCACCGAGGATCTCTACAAGCCGTTCCTGCGCAAGAACGCCTCCCAGCGCGAGCTGGTATGGGTAGGGCGCCTGATGGTGCTGGTCATCGCCCTGATCGCCATCAGCGTTGCCATGAATCCGGAGAACCGGGTGCTTGGGCTGGTGAGTTACGCCTGGGCCGGTTTTGGTGCCGCGTTTGGCCCGGTGGTGCTGCTCTCTGTGCTCTGGCCGCGAATGACCCGCAACGGTGCGCTGGCTGGCATGCTGGTAGGCGCCATCACGGTGATCGTCTGGAAACAGTTCGGCTGGCTGGGGCTGTATGAAATCATCCCGGGCTTCCTGTTTGCCTGTATCGCGATTGTGGCGGGCAGCCTGCTGGGAGAAGCGCCTTCAAAAACCATGCTGGAGCGTTTCCGCGAGGCCGAGGAGGAGTACAACACCCCGGCCGAGCTGGAAGGGGAGCCGGTCGCCGTCAACTGATAGCGGCACCTCTGTTCTGACAATCAACCCCGCCCCGGCGCATCTTGACCACACTGGTCAATCCTTGCGCCGGTTTGGCGGGGTTTTGCGCTATCTGACTCACCTTTGGGCACTTTTTTCTGCTTGCCCGGCCCCTTCGGGGTATTGGCTTTCTTTTGTCTTTGCACCGAATATGGGACACTAGGCCGCTTGAAGGAGACCTAGAGCATGCGCCTATTCACCCTGATCCTGATCCTCCTGCTGGGAGGTCTGCAATATGACTTCTGGCTGGGGAAGAACGGGCTGTCCGACTACCAGAGTCTGTCGGAGGCCATCTCGCAGCAGCAGCGGGACAACCAGAGCCTCAAGGATCGCAACGACCTGATTTATCGCGAGATCGATGATCTCACCTCTGGCCTTGAGGCCATCGAGGAGCTTTCGCGCAACGATCTGGGCTACATCAAGCAGGGCGAGACCTTCTACCGGATCATCCCCAAAGAGAAAGAAAAAGAGAATGTGCCAGCGGATGCCCCTTACGATGACTGATGCGCCCCGCATTCCAGCCCTGACGGCGATCGTGCCGGCCGCTGGCATTGGCAGCCGGATGGGGGCCGAGTGCCCCAAGCAGTATCTGCAACTGGCGGGCAAGACCATTCTCGAGCACACCCTGGAGCGGCTGCTTACACACTCCGCCATCGGGCAGGTGATCGTGGCGCTGGCCCCCCATGACCGCTGGTTTGACACCCTCCCGGTGGCGCAGGATGAGCGGATTCTGCTGGTCGAGGGGGGCGCCGAGCGCGCCTTTTCCGTCCTCAACGCCCTCCATGTGGCGCAAGGGGAGTGGGTGTTGGTGCACGATGCGGCCCGCCCCTGTCTGACCCACGGCGATCTCGATGCCCTGATTGCTGCCGCCATGACGAGCGGTGGCGCCATCCTCGGCAGCCGGGTGCGCGATACCATGAAGCGCTCCGATGCAGCTGGCAATATCATTGCCACCGTTGAGCGCGAACAGCTCTGGCATGCCCTGACGCCGCAGATGTTCCCCACCGGCCCTCTCAAGCGGGCGCTGGAAGAGGGATTGGCGCTCGGTGCCACCATTACCGATGAGGCCTCCGCCATGGAGCGGGCCGGATTTGCGGTGCGGATGGTGGAGGGGCGTGCCGACAACATCAAGGTGACCCGGCCGGAGGATCTCTCTTTGGCGGGACTGTTTTTAAGCCAGCAGGCATAAGCCCACCTATCAGAACAAAGAGGTCTGAACAGACAGGCCAAACAAGGAGCGAGCATGATCCGGATTGGACATGGTTTTGACGTACACAAATTTGGTGGGGTTGGCCCCTGCATGCTGGGCGGGGTGCCGGTTCCCTACGAGCAGGGACTGATCGCCCACTCCGATGGCGACGTGGTGCTGCACGCGGTGAGCGATGCCCTGCTGGGCGCCATCGGTGCCGGTGACATCGGTCGTCACTTCCCCGATACCGCTGCCGAATTCAAGGGCATCGACAGCCGTATCCTGCTGCGGGATGTCTTTGCCCGCGTGCAGCGCGCAGGGTATGCCATCGGCAATCTGGATGTGACCATCATCGCTCAGGCACCCAAGATGGCGCCTCATATCGAGGCCATGTGCGCCGTGCTGGCGGCCGATCTGCAATGTGATTTGAACCGGGTGAACGTCAAGGCGACCACCACCGAACAGCTTGGCTTTACGGGGCGCAAGGAAGGGATCGCCACCGAAGCCGTCGTCTTACTGGTGAAACAATAATGCTGGAACAACTTGCCTACCTGCACGGTGCGCCCACCGCCCGCGGTATCCTCAAGGCCGAGGCCGCCGACTTCGTGGTCAATGAAGATCTCGGGTTTGAACCCTGTGGCGAGGGTGAGCACATTTTCGTCCGGGTGCGTAAAACCGGCGAGAACACCGCCTGGGTGGCTGGCCTGCTGGCCGATGCGGCCGGGGTCAACCGCAATGCGGTGACCTGGGCGGGCTTGAAAGATCGCCACGCAGTGACCGAGCAGTGGTTCGGCATTCACCTGCCGGGCAAGGCCGAGCCGGACCTCTCCGTCATCGAGAGTGACAGCATCCGGATCCTGGAGGTGAAGCGCCACAACAAGAAGCTGCGGGTCGGCTACCTCAAGGGCAACCACTTCACCCTGCGTCTCACCGGTCTGGAGCAGGCCGACGGGCTGGAGTCCCGCCTGCAGGCTATCGCTACCCAAGGCGTGCCCAACTACTACGGCGAGCAGCGTTTCGGCCGTGAAGGCAACAACCTGGAAGCGGCCAAGGCGATGTTTGCCGGCAAGCGGATCAAGGATCGCAACAAGCGCTCTCTTTACCTCTCCGCCGCGCGCAGCATGCTGTTCAATGCCATCGTCAGCGCCCGTATCGAGCAGGGGCTGGCCCATCAGCTGCTGGCCGGTGACTGCGTGATGCTCAAGGGTAGCCACTCCATCTTCAGTGAAGAGAGCGTGACCCCCGAGCTGGAAGCGCGTCTCGCCTCCGGTGACGTGCAGCTCACCGCGCCCCAGTGGGGCCGTGGCCGGCTGGCCAGCCAGGGGGCGGCGGCCGAGTTCGAGCAGGGCGTACTGGCGGCGTACAGCGACTGGTGTGACGGCCTGGAGAAAGCGGGGTTGGATCAGGATCGCCGCCCACTGCTGCTCAAGCCGGAGCAGATGAGCTGGCAACTGGAGGGTGAGGTGCTGACTCTCTCCTTCTTCCTGCCGGCGGGCGCCTTTGCTACCAGCGTGGTGCGCGAGTTAATGCAGGCCGAAGAGGCCGATCACGGTTTCAGGAATCAAACCGATGCGAATTCTGGTCAGTAATGACGATGGTGTGCATGCCGAGGGCATCCGTGCCCTCAGCGAGGCGTTGCGCGCCTGCGGCGAGGTCGTGGTGGTGGCACCGGATCGCAACCGCAGCGGCGCAAGTCACTCCCTGACGCTGGAGGTGCCGCTGCGGGTCACCCGCATCAGCGAAACCGGTTATCATGCGGTAAAGGGGACGCCGACCGACTGCGTCCACCTCGCGGTTAACGAGCTGGTGCGCCCCGAGCCTGACATGGTGGTGGCCGGTATCAACCATGGTGCCAATCTGGGGGATGATGTCATCTACTCCGGCACTGTGGCGGCTGCGACCGAAGGGCGCCACCTTGGCTATCCCTCCCTCGCCATCTCGCTGGTGGGCAAGACCCATTTCGCCACGGCGGCCCACTATGCGGCCCTGCTGGTGAAGGGGTTGATGAAGCACCCCCTGCCAGCGGATCAGATCCTCAATGTGAACGTACCTGACCTGCCGCTTGAGCAGATCCGGGGGATCAGGGTGACCCGCCTTGGCAATCGCCATCGGGCGGAGTCGGTGATCCGCACCGAGGATCCCCGCGGTCAGCCCATCTACTGGATTGGCCCTCCCGGCGACAAGCAGGATGCAGGAGAAGGAACCGACTTTGCTGCCATCGAGCAGGGTTATGTCTCGATAACTCCCCTGACCATTGACATGACTGCCTATGACAGTCTCGCTGGTCTGGGGGCCTGGTTAGATCTGCAGGGATGAGGGTGTGATAGTACAGCGCCTGTTAAATCAGCTCATTGCGCAGGATATTCGCGATTTTCGCGTACTGGCGACCATCGCGAAAGTACCGCGCCAGCTATTCGTGGATGAGGCCATGGCCCACAAGGCGTGGGACAACACCGCCTTGCCCATTGGCCATGGCCAGACCATTTCGCAGCCCTACATGGTGGCGCGAATGACCGAGCTGCTGATGCAAAATGATCCGGCCCACGTGCTGGAGATTGGCACTGGCTCCGGTTACCAGACGGCGATCCTCGCCCATCTGGTGGAGCACGTTTATACCGTGGAGCGGATCAAGTCGCTGCAGTTCCAGGCAAGACGCCGGCTGCGCCAGCTTGATCTGCACAATGTCTCGGCCAAGCACGGTAACGGCTGGCTGGGATGGCCCAACAAGGGGCCTTACGACGCCATTCTGGTGACGGCGGCGGCGAGCGAGATCCCGACGGCGCTCACCGATCAACTGGCCGATGGCGGTCGGCTGGTATTGCCGGTGGGCGACAGCCAGCAGACCCTGCAACTGATTGAACGCTCCGGCTCCCAGCTGACCAGCCGAATTCTGGAACCGGTGCGTTTTGTTCCCCTGATCGACGGAGATGTTGAGTGAAGTTGTTTTCCCGTTTGTATGTACTGGTAATGCAGTGGGCGCGCCACAAATACGCCCCCTGGTATCTCTCCATCACCGCCTTTATCGAATCGGTCTTCTGGCCCATCCCGGTTGACGTGATGCTGGCACCGATGGCGCTCGGCAAGCCCCACAAGGCGTGGCACTACGCCACGCTGGCCACCGTTTTCTCGGTGCTGGGTGCGCTGTTTGGCTATGCCCTTGGCTATGCGCTGTGGGATCCGGTGGTGCAGCCGCTGGTGGCTTCCGTCGGTTATGAGGGCAAGATCGCCATCGCCCGTCACTGGTTCGAGCAGTGGGGCATCTGGGTCATCTTTATCGCCAGCTTCACCCCGATCCCCTACAAGGTCTTTACTGTGACGGCTGGGCTGTTGCAAATGGCTCTGTTGCCCTTCATCATCACCTCCCTCATCGGCCGCGGTTTGCGCTTTTTCCTGGTGGCAGGTTTGATGCGCTGGGGTGGCGAGAAGATGGAACGCAAACTGATGCACTACGTAGACGTGCTCGGTTGGCTCTGTATTGGTCTGGCTGTCGTGGCCTATTTCTGGTTTAGTCGTTAAGGATCCGCTATGCGTTCGCGTATTTGGCAGGGAAGCAGTGTCGTCGTTCTTTCATGGCTGCTGCTTGCCTGTTCCTCCAGTAAAAATGCCGCTCCGGTTGAGGGGCTGGGTGATGGTCCCTTCGTCTCGACCATCCCGACCCGTCAGGCCGGCGCTCAGGTCAGTGCCCCCATTCAGGGCAACAGCTATGTGGTGAAGCGGGGCGATACCCTCTATTCCATCGCCTTCAACTCCGGTAACGACGTGCCGTCGCTGGCCAGCCTCAACAACATCAGCCCGCCCTACAACATCTATCCGGGGCAGCGCTTGCGACTCGATGGCTCCAGCGCCAGCGTGAGCAGCAGCCGCAGTTCCGGCACCTATGAGGTGCGTCGCGGCGATACCCTGAGCAGCATCGGCCGCCAGTTCGGCATGACGCCGCAGGCGCTGGCCCAGAGCAACAACCTGAGTGCCCCCTACGCCCTGCAGCCGGGTCAGGTACTCAACGTTCAGTCTGCCGGTGGCAGCAGCACCCAGATGGTAGCCGCAACCCGCCCGGTGACGCCGGTTCCGGTGCAGACCACCACGACCCGACCGAGCAGTGGCCCGCGTCCATTGGCAGAACCAAGCGGATCTGGTCAGACCACGCCATTCATCTCGCAGAAATCCGTTGCTGCGGAGGCACCGAAGGAATACGCTCAGGTCAAAGAACAAAAAACAGACAACTCCCAGTCGAGACTCTCCTGGCACTGGCCCGCAAAAGGCCGGATCGTCGAGGGGTTCTCTGTTGCAGAACAGGGTAACAAGGGTATCGACATAGCCGGCCAGAAGGGGCAACCCGTCTACGCCGCCAGCAGCGGTAAGGTCGTATACGCTGGCAGTGCTTTAAGGGGGTACGGCAAGCTGATCATCCTCAAGCATGATGATGACTATCTCTCCGCCTACGCACACAACGACGAGTTGCGGGTGAAGGAAGGGGACAGCGTCAAGGGGGGCTCGGTCATTGCCAACATGGGCAGCACGGACGCGCCGGATGTGCGATTGCATTTCGAGATCCGGTACAGAGGCAAGTCGATCAATCCGATGAGCTATTTGCCAAAGCGTTAACCCCAGAGAGACCGTCTTACTCTGGTAACGTCAGGGAGACACACCATGAGCCAAGAACAACTGGTAATGCAGGATGCAGAGTTAGAGTTTGACGCTGACCCCGAGTCTCACGAAGAGGTA
Source organism: Aeromonas sp. SER (assembly GCF_038739615.1). Classification (NCBI taxonomy): domain Bacteria; kingdom Pseudomonadati; phylum Pseudomonadota; class Gammaproteobacteria; order Aeromonadales; family Aeromonadaceae; genus Aeromonas; species Aeromonas sp. SER. Next base: position 28,796 of record NZ_JBCGFC010000023.1, read on the forward strand.
GAAGAGCTGGAGGAGGTGGCCGCCGAGGCGGAAGAGACCATCTCCGATGAGTTGCTGGCACCGGAACTGAACAAGGTGATGGATGCCACCCAGCTCTATCTGGGGGAGATTGGCTTCTCCCCCCTCCTCACTGCCGAAGAAGAAGTCTATTACGCCCGTCGTGCCTTGCGGGGTGACAAAGCAGCCCGCAAGCGCATGATCGAGTCCAACCTGCGACTGGTGGTCAAAATCGCCCGTCGTTACAACAACCGCGGCCTGGTGCTGCTGGATCTCATCGAAGAGGGCAACCTCGGTCTTATCCGCGCGGTCGAGAAGTTCGACCCCGAGCGCGGCTTCCGTTTCTCCACCTATGCCACTTGGTGGATCCGCCAGACCATCGAGCGGGCCATCATGAACCAGACCCGCACCATCCGTCTGCCCATTCATGTGGTCAAGGAGTTAAACGTTTACCTGCGCACCGCGCGTGAACTCTCTCACCGTCTCGATCACGAGCCGACCGCTGAGGATATCGCCCAGGCACTCGATTGCTCGGTAGACAATGTGAACCGTATGCTCAAGCTCAACGAGAAGATCACCTCGGTGGATACCCCCATCGGTGGCGATCGTGACAAGGCGCTGCTGGATGTGCTCTCCGACGAGCGCGGCATGGGGCCGGAGCTGGAGTCACAGGAAGATGATATGCGCAGCAGCATTGTGCACTGGCTCGAGGAGCTCAATCCCAAGCAGCGGGAAGTGCTGGCGCGTCGTTTCGGCTTGCTGGGTTACGAGCCGGCCACCCTTGAGGATGTGGGGGCCGAGATTGGCCTGACCCGCGAGCGGGTACGTCAGATCCAGGTCGAGGGGCTGCGCCGTCTGCGGGAGATCCTGCTGAGCCAGGGGCTCTCCATCGAGGCCCTCTTCCGCACCAATTAAGTCCGCACCAACGCAATACGGCATCAGCCAGATAGCACGAGGGGAGCAACTGCTCCCCTCGTTTTTTATTGCCTGTCGTCTGGCGATAGCGGGCTGTTATACCAGCTCGGCCAGCATGGTATCGGCGTAGGGCACCAGCGCTTCGCCATTTTTCACCTTGGCGAGATAGTCCGGGTTGGCGATAAGCGGACGACCGATGGCCACCAGATCAAAGCGGTTGGCCTCGATGGCTGCTGCGGCGCGCTCGGCGTCGTAGTTGCCAACACCGACCAGATTGCCCTTGTAGTGGGCGCGCAGATAGTCGGAGGCGCGGCCACCCAGATAATCGAAGGTGAGGTTGTCATCGAAGATGCCGAGGTGGATATAGGCCAGCGGGCGATCGTTGAGCTTGCCCAGCAGATAGTCGAACACGGCGCGATCTTCCGGGCTGCCCGCCAGATGGACATAGGCACCCGGGGAGAGGCGAATACCAACCCGATCACCGCCAATGCGGGCGCTGATGGCATCGACCACTTCCAGCGCGAAGCGGCTCATATTTTCCGGGCAGCCACCGTAGTTGTCGCTGCGCAGGTTGGTGGAGTGGTGCAGGAACTGGTCGATCAGGTAGCCGTTGGCACCGTGGATCTCTACCCCGTCAAAGCCCGCCTCGATGGCGTTGGCTCCGGCAGTCGCGTAATCCTGCACCAGCTGGGCGATTTCGGCTTCGGTCAGGGCGCGTGGCACCTGATAGGTCAGCTCACGCATGCGCGGCACTGTGCCCTCATGCGCCACGGCAGAGGGAGCCAGCACTTCAGCCTGATGGAAGAAGGGGTGGGAGAGGCGACCGACGTGCCACAGCTGGGCGAAGATCTTGCCGCCCTTGGCGTGCACGGCGCTGGTCACTTTCTTCCAGCCATCGATCTGAGCCTGGGTGAAGAGGCCCGGGGTATTGGGATAGCCCTGCGCATCGGGGCGGATGATGACGGCTTCGGAGACAATCAGGCCGATGTCGGCACGGCGAGCATAATAGGCAGCCATCTGCTCGGTCGGCACCAGACCGGGGCCTGCCATGCAGCGGGTGAGCGGGGCCATCATGAAGCGGTTGGCCAGGGTCAGAGTCTCATTAAGGCGATACGGCTGAAACAGGGTATTCATGATAGTGTGTCCTGAACGGGTTATTCTTGAACGTGCATTCAAGACGTTTTTTTGTTCCGATGCAAGTCTTTTTTGAATGAGCGTTCAAGATGGTTGGCCCCGACCTGCGAGTGGGGTACACTTGCCGACCTTTTCCAGCGCGCGTTGCCAGCGGCTCTTTTTGTGCAGTGGCAACGAACCATTTCCGACGGGAGGAGCCATGCGCATTGCCGAGTTTGATCGTGACGAGGTGCTACGAAATGCCATGGAGGCGTTTCGCGCCAAGGGGTACGCCAAGACCACCATGCAGGAGCTGGTGGCTGCCACCGGCCTGCACCCGGGCAGCATCTACGGCGCCTTTGGCAACAAGCGCGGCCTGCTGCTGGCGGCTGTCGATCACTACGTGGAGAGCAAGCGAGCCCTGCGCCGCTCCCTGCTCGACAATCCGAGCCCGCTGGCCGGTCTTGCTGCCTATCTCGATCAGGTGGTGACCGAGGCGCTCTGCGGCACCTGTCTGGTGACCCGCACCATGATGGAGCTGAGCGAGCAGGACGAAGAGTTGACCCAGCGGGTCAAGGGGATCTACGGCGAGCTGGAGCAGGAGCTGGCGGATCTGCTGGCGCAGGCGCAGCAGTGCGGTGAGCTGGCGCCGGATCGGGATATCCGCACTCTCACCGCCCTGCTGCTGATCAACCTGCAGGGTCTTATTACCTTCGCCCAGTGCCGCCCCGATCGCCCGCTGCTCGACGACGTGGTCGCCCAGCTGATGCGGGCCCTGCGGGCGTAATGCGCGCCCGGAAACAACCATGGCTCCTGCGGGAGCCATGGTTGTTTCCGGGGATGCCACACGCGCCGGGTTGTTTGCTCCCTTCTCCCCTTGCGGGAGAAGGGTTGGGGATGAGGAGGAGGGCTCTGCTCAGCGCAATGAGAGCCAAATATGGGCCAGTACGACCTCCATCCGACTCAGCACATCGTTATTCCACACTCGTATCACCCGAAATCCCTGCTGATTGAGATAGGCTGTCCGAGCCTCGTCATGCATCTGGTTCGCTTGTGTTCCATGTTGCGAACCATCCACTTCGATAACCAATCCCTGTTCAAGACAGATAAAATCCACCACATAGGGGCCGATGGGCATTTGGCGGCGAAATTTCAGCCCCGCCAGACGGCGATTGCGCAGCTGTTGCCACAGTTTCTGCTCTGCCTGCGTGGCATCCCGTCTCAGTCGCTTGGCAAAGTGGTTACTCTCCATAAATTGCCCCTGCTCCGTATCGCCCTATAGATATAGCCAGCTTCCCATCTGTTTACCGGTTGGGTATTGCGTCCCCTCACCCTAGCCCTCTCCCGGAAGGAGAGGGAACAGATCGAGTTGTGGTTGGGATTGGGCTGATCATCACTGTGTTCATTGTTGGATTCGAGCAGGGGAAGCTGGATTGGGTAATACGAAGATGACGGTAACTTTTTGAATGTATGTGAAATCGCCTGACTGACTAACTGGTTGTCCGCGGTGCTGCAAGTTGTAGCGTAACGGCTCCCTTCTCCCCTTACGGGAAAAGGGTTGGGGATGAGGGGAAAGAAGCCCCCTCACCCTAACCCTCTCCCAATGGGAGAGGGAACAGCTCGAGGATCTATCGGGATTGGGTAATACGAAGATGACGGTAACTTTTTGAATGTATTGGGAATCGCCTAGCTGACTACGATGCTGCAAGTTGTAGCGTAACGGCTCCCTTCTCCCCTTGCGGGAGAAGGGCTGGGGATGAGGGGGAGGGAGCAGGAGCAGCCCTCACCCTAACCCTCTCCCAAAGGGAGAGGGAACTGATTGAGGTTCTGTGCGGGCATCGTGGTCGGTCAACAAGCTCCTTCATCAAATCCTTGAGCCACACCAGCGCCGGTTGTTGCGTATGCGCCTATGGGGTATGCCAGACGCCTCGGTCTTACCTCGGCCCCACCAGCTCCTTCATCAAATCTTTCAGCCACACCAGAGCAGGTTGCTGGGCGTGCACGGGGTGCCAGACGCAGTTGAGGTGATAGTCGGGCACGTCTTCGGGCAGCGGCAGGCTTTTCAGCGGCCAGTGGGTGGCGAGCAGCTCGGCTACCATGCTGGGCAGCACCAGCAGGTGATCGCTCTGGCTGACGATGGCGGCGGCGGACATATAGCTCTGGCTGTTGACCGAGATGGTGCGGCTAAAGCCCTGACTCTTCAGATAGCGGTCGAGGCTCGCCTCCGAGGTGCCCAGCGGCGAGTGGAACACGTGGGGCATGGCGATAAGCTGCTGCAGGGTGATGCGCTCCATCCACTGGGAGGGGTCATCCTCGGCGCCGGCGGGGGCCGATTTGGCAATCGGCAGATCGGCGCGCACCAGTCCGGCCAGCGGTTCGGTGAGCCAGGTCTCCTTGCCCAGATACCCCGGCACCTGCATGTACTCGTCAAAGCCCAGCACCAGATCGATCTCGCCGCTTGCCAGCTCGGCTTCGGGCAGGGTGTCGCGCAGGATGCGGATCTCGATGGTGACCCCCGGCGCCAGCCGTCTGAGCCGCTGAATAAGCGGCGGGATCAGCACGCACTCCACGTAATCTGTGGTGCAGAGCACGAAGCGCCGCTTCGACTGGCTCGGCTCGAACTCTTCTTCCTCGGTGAGCTGCTGCTCCAGCAGCCGCAGCGCCTGCTGCACCCCGAGATGCAGCCGCTGGGCGCGCGGGGTCGGCAGCATCCCCTGCGGGGTGCGCACCAGCAGCGGGTCGCCGAGAAAGGTGCGCAGCCGGTTAAGGGAGTGGCTCATGGCGGGCTGGCTGATAAAGAGCGCCTCGGCGGCGCGGGTGACGCTGCCCTGCGTCATCAGTGCGTCAAACGCGAGCAGCAGATTGAGGTCGAGCTGGTGCAGTTTCATGGGGGGATTATTCGCCGTGTTTATGGGACAATCCATCCTATTCATTTGATGGATGGGGGCGCAACGTCTTAATCTGCGACCCACTCTTATTTTTCCGGGTTCCCGCGCCGCATCGGGCGTAAACGGGGGCCTCAATCCATGCAAGGAGCCTTGCGATGAGCATCAAGACCATTAACTCCACGCCGGCCGCCGACGGCTTCACCATGCCCGCCGAGTGGGCGCACCAGCAGGCAGTCTGGATGATCTGGCCGTTTCGCCCGGACAACTGGCGCGTAGCCGGTCGCTTCGCGCAAGAGACCTTCGCCAAGGTGGCCGATGCCATCGGTGGCGCGACTCCGGTCTTTATGGGGGTTCCGGCCCAGTTTATGGAGCAGGCCCGCGCCATCATGCCCGCCCACGTCACTCTGGTCGAAATGGACAGCGATGATTGCTGGGCCCGCGATACCGGCCCGACCATCGTCACCAACGCTGCCGGCGAGTGCCGTGGCGTGGATTGGGGTTTCAACGCCTGGGGCGGCCACAAGGGCGGTCTCTACTACCCGTGGAATCAGGATGAGGAAGTGGCAGCCCAGATGCTGACCCAACACGAGATGGCTCGCTACGATGCGCCGCTGATTCTGGAAGGGGGCTCCATCCACGTCGATGGCGAAGGCACCTGCCTGACCACCGCCGAGTGCCTGCTCAACGAAAACCGCAACCCGCACCTGACCAAAGAGCAGATCGAAGCCTACCTGCGCGACTATCTGGGCGTTACCAGCTTTATCTGGCTGGACGAAGGCGTCTACATGGACGAAACCGACGGCCACATCGACAACATGTGCTGCTTCGTGCGTCCGGGTGAAGTGGCCCTGCACTGGACTGACGACCAGAACGATCCCCAGTACGCCCGCTCCGTAGCCGCCCTCAAGGTGCTGGAAGCGGCGGTCGATGCCAAGGGTCGCAAGCTGAAAGTGTGGAAGCTGCCCCAGCCGGGCCCGCTGTTCTGCACCGAAGAGGAGTCTGCCGGTGTCGAGAGCGGTACCGGCGTGCCGCGCGAGGCAGAAGGCCGTCTGGCCGGTTCCTATGTGAACTTCCTCATCACCAACGATCGCATCGTCTATCCGCTGCTGGATGCCGCCACCGATGGCGAAGCCCAGCGCATTCTGGAAGAGATCTTCCCGGATCACACCGTGGTCGGCGTGCCGGCCCGCGAGATCCTGCTGGGCGGTGGCAATATTCACTGCATTACCCAGCAGATCCCCTCCGGCAAATAAGAACCGGATGACGATCCTGCTGCGAAGCCGTGATCAAGGCTCATGTGCTGCTCGGAAGCCTCACGTATGTTTATACGCTCCGGTTCCTGTGCTGCTCTTCACCTTGCTGACGACCTCTCGCGACGGGTCGTAAACCGGTTTACGCCAGCTGAGGTTGGTATTCAAAACCCCACTCCGTGGGGTTTTCTCTCTTGATGGTGTGATGGTCGCAGGCGCTGATGCGGCGATCATCATGACAAACAGTCACCCTTTTACAGGAGATCCTACATGATCGAAGTGACCGAGGTTTCCATTGCCGAGCTGCGTGCAGCGCTCGAATCAGGCCGCACCACAGCGGTCGAACTGGTCAAGGCCTATCTGGCCCGGATCGAGGCCTACAACGGCCCCGAGACTGCCACCAAACTCAACGCCGTGGTGGTCGCCAATCCCGATGCGCTGAAAGAGGCCGAGGCTTCTGATGCCCGCCGTGCCCGTGGCGAGACCCTGAGCCCGCTCGACGGCATCCCCTACACCGCCAAAGACAGCTATCTGGTCAAGGGGCTGACCGCCGCCTCCGGCAGCCCGGCCTTCAAGGATCTGGTAGCCCAGCGCGATGCCTTTACCGTGGAGCGCCTGCGCGCCGCCGGTGCCATCTGCCTTGGCAAAACCAATATGCCGCCGATGGCCAATGGTGGCATGCAGCGCGGCGTCTATGGCCGTGCCGAGAGCCCCTACAACGCCGACTACCTGACTGCGCCCTTTGCCTCCGGCTCCTCCAACGGTGCCGGTACTGCCACCGCCGCCAGCTTCTCTGCCTTTGGTCTGGCGGAAGAGACCTGGTCGAGCGGCCGTGGCCCGGCCTCCAACAACGGCCTGTGCGCCTACACCCCGTCCCGTGGCGTCATCTCGGTGCGCGGCAACTGGCCGCTGACTCCGACCATGGATGTGGTGGTGCCCTATGCCCGCACCATGGCCGATCTGCTGGAAGTGCTCGACGTTGTAGTGGCCGACGATGCCGATACCCGTGGCGATCTGTGGCGCATGCAGCCCTGGGTACAGCTGCCCAAGGCCTCCGAAGTGCGTCCGGCTTCCTATCTGGATCTGGCAGCCAAGGCCGATGCCCTCAAGGGCAAGCGCCTCGGCGTGCCGCGCATGTTTATCAACAAGGATGAACTGGCCGGCACCAGCGAAAACCCCGGCATCGGCGGCCCGACCGGTCAGCGCATCCATACCCGCGAGACCGTGATCGCCCTCTGGGAAGATGCGCGCAAGGCGCTGGAAGCCGCAGGCGCCGAAGTCATCGAAGTGGACTTCCCGCTGGTCTCCAACTGCGAAGGGGACCGACCCGGCGCGCCGACCGTGTTCAATCGCGGCATCGTGAGCCCGGAGTTTCTCAACGATGAGCTGTGGGAGCTTTCCGGCTGGGCGTTCGACGACTTCCTGCGCGCCAACGGCGATCCCAAGCTCAACAAGCTGGCCGATGTCGATGGGCCGAAGATCTTCCCCCACGATCCGGGCACCCTGCCGAACCGCGAGGGCGATCTGGCGGCGGGCATGGACGAGTACGTCAATATGGCCAAGCGCGGCATCAAGCGCTTTGACGAGATCCCCACAGTGCCGGACGGTCTGCGTGGTCTGGAGAAGACCCGCAAGCTGGACCTGGAGGACTGGATGGACGGGCTTAAGCTCGATGCCGTGCTGTTCCCGACCGTTGCCGACGTCGCCCCGGCTGATGCGGATGTGAATCCGGCCTCCGCCGATATCGCCTGGAGCAACGGCATCTGGGTTGCCAACGGCAACCTCGCCATTCGCCACCTCGGCGTGCCGACCGTCACCGTCCCCATGGGGGTGATGGCCGATATCGGTATGCCGGTGGGGCTGACCTTCGCCGGTCGCGCCTATGACGACAACAACCTGCTGCGCTTCGCCTCGGCCTTCGAGTCTACCGGCAGCAAGCGAATGGTGCCGCCACGGACGCCGCCGTTGGGGTGAAGAAGATCTCCGTTATGAATGCAATAAGGCTCCCGATGGGAGCCTTATATTTATAAGTTCAGAGGTTCAGGCGAGATACAATATTCAGGTGGTTGATTTCAATCTTGTTCAGGAAAGTTTGCCTGCATCACTACGGCACTGCGGATTTCATCCTTTATGGACTTAGCGTTAATTTGCAGGCGAACAGGGCGACGTGACCACTCTCCTCTTTGCAATGCATCCAGATAGCGCCGATCTAATGTTCCATCTTGGACTTTAGCGATGAACTCATCACCAGACTCTTGGCTGCGGACTTTGACTTTGAACTCATCTGGGTTGGAAGAGTCGACATTTAAGATGCGATACATACCATCTAGCCGCACATCTTCGGATTTATTTCTAGCATTCTTTACCAGCTCTGCTGCCGTTTCTCCATCCATCTTCATGCCTTGGATTTCGACTTCATCAGCAGTTGCGCTTCGTTTAAACAACTCAGTTCTGGAGTCATCAGCATAGGCTTTGATAGTGTGCAGCTTTGGTTGTTGTTGGAGAAGCTCAGTCAACATTTCCATGCGCTTAGTCTCTTGGGCATCGTCTCGCGCACGCTCTTCCATTCGGAGCTTTTGTTGCTCAATCAGGAGTTGTTGCTCTTCTTTCTTCGCTTCAATTTGGCGAATCTCAACTCGTTGAGCAAGATAATCCGAGTATGCGGATTTACCTGCCCAAATGGCAGCAACAGCAATAACCATGGTGAGTAATGTTTTAGCATCCATTTTATCAATTAGATCCTTACCCCATTTTTCTAGCAGGCCATCCAGATCCACACTGAATAAGGAGCTACCCGGTTCTACCTTTACAACGATCTGGAGTGCTTCTTTCTCTAGGGCATTTAGTGCCGTTACCTTAGGAGTATTGTAACGTGCGATAGCATAGCTTCTGTATATATTGCGTTGAAGTTCCAAGAAGGCACTCATCAAAGGAGGGGTGATTGTTGACTGAAATCCCTCTCCTTTTAGATGGACTGTTAATCGTGGCCATCCATCAAACCGCAGGTCATAAGCATCAACATCAATTTCGTTTTCCAACAGCTGCCGAAGCAGTTCATAGGCATCATTTTCTGAGCGAATAACAAACGCAGGTGCTTCCATAGGGTATCTTTCGGCCACGAGAAAAGAGCCAAAAGGTTACTATGAATCGTTTTGTGAATAAATTAGGTCTATCACAAATGAGCTCAAAACAGACTCAATTACTCACCGTCTTGTATGTAGGGCTTCGCGCAGCGAAGCCCTACGTTTACAGAGTATTCGGTCGTTCGCGAACAGGAGGTCGTTGCCGATTTTTCCGGACTTTCCCCTGACTTCCCCCAGACTTCACCTTCTCTTCACACAACCTCATTTTCCCCTCACAAATCCCCCGTATCTTCTGCTCACTGCTTAAAAGGCCCGGCTTGCCACAGGGGTGGCGAGGGGGCGGTTGGTTCGAGGGAGCAAGATGATGAAAGGTTGGATGAAGTGCACATTGGCCGGGGCCGTGGTGCTGATGGCGAGTTTCTGGGGTGGCAGCGTGCGGGCGGCGGGGATCTCCCTCAAGCAGGTGAGCGGCCCTGTCTATGTGGTAGAGGACAACTACTACGTCAAAGAGAACTCCATGGTCTATTTCGGGGCCAAGGGGGTGACGGTGGTGGGGGCGACCTGGACGCCGGATACCGCCCGCGAGCTGCACAAGCTGATAAAAAGAGTCAGCAGCAAGCCGGTGCTGGAGGTGATCAACACCAACTACCACACCGATCGGGCGGGCGGTAACGCCTACTGGAAGTCCATCGGGGCCAAGGTGGTGGCGACGCGCCAGACCCGGGATCTGATGAAGAGCGACTGGGCCGAGATTGTCGCCTTTACCCGCAAGGGGCTGCCGGAGTATCCGGATCTGCCGCTGGTGCTGCCCAACGTGGTGCACGATGGTGACTTCACCCTGCAAGAGGGCAAGGTGCGCGCCTTCTATGCGGGCCCGGCCCATACGCCGGACGGCATCTTTGTCTACTTCCCCGACGAGCAGGTGCTCTATGGCAACTGCATCCTCAAGGAGAAGCTGGGCAACCTGAGCTTTGCCAATGTGAAGGAGTATCCGCAGACCATCGAGCGGCTGAAAGCGATGAAGCTGCCGATCAAGACGGTGATCGGCGGGCACGACTCACCGCTGCACGGGCCCGAGCTGATTGATCACTACGAGGCGCTGATCAAGGCGGCGCCCCAGAGCTGACCCGCGCTGTTTTTAACAATGCCGTAGCTTGTGGCAAGCGCAGCGCCGGTATGGAATGCTGCACACCCTCTATGCAAAAGGGCCCGTTACGGGCCCTTTTTGTTATCAGATCAGCCACTGCCACCAGGTGAGACCGATGCTCATCACCACGGCAAAGCCCACGATGGCGATCACCAGACCGATGCGCATCCACTCCGCGCTGGTGTGATAGCCCATCCCCATCAGCAGCGGGATGCGGGCGTGGGAGTAGGTGGCGAGGTTGCAGCCGACGTTGGTGATGGCGGCGATGCTGAAGATGGCGAGCTCGGCAGGTACGCCGACCGCCAGCAGGGCCCCGGCAATCACCGGCGCCAGCGCCACCACCTTGGCGGTGGCCGAGGCAAAGGCGTAGGAGGTAAAGAGGTAGAGTCCCATCACCACCAGCAGCATGGGAATGGTGCCGAGCCCGCCGAGGGTGCTGTGCATAAAACCGGAGAGTTCATCCCCCAGCCAGCCGGTAAAGCCGACCCGTTTCAGGTTGTCGGCCATCCCCATCAGCACGCTGAACCAGATCAGGGTATCGAAGGCGGCGCTGTTGCCCTTCACATCGTTCCAGTTCAGCACGCCGAGCAGCAGCAGGGCGGCCAGACCGAGAAAGGCGACCGTGGTGGCATCCAGCCCCAGATTGCTGCCGCCAACCCAGAGCACCACCAGACCGACAAAGACCCCGAGCAGGCTCTTCTCATGGCGGGAGAGGGGGCCCATTTTGGCCAGCTCCTCGCGGGCGAAGCGGGGGGCATCCGGCGTGTCGCGGGTTTCGGGGCGGATCACCAGATAGAGCACCAGCGGCATGATCAGCAGCAGGCCGATGGCGGGCGGCAGCAGATAGAGCGCCCATTCGCGAAAGCCGACCGTGAGCCCGGCGACGCTGGCGGCAATGCCGACCAGCGCCAGATTGCCGGCAAAGCCGGTGCTGAAGGCGACCGCCGAGGCGTCGTTCATGGCGCTGACGCTGGAGAGCAGGAACTGCCCCAGCTTGCGGTCATCCTTGTTGATGGTCTTGGCCAGCGAGTCGGCAATGGGGGCGACGATGGCGGCGCGAGCCGTGTTGCTCGGGGTGGCGGGGGCCAGAATAAAGTCGGCAACCGCCAGACAGTAGGCGGAGCGCAGGGTGGACTGGCCAAAGCGGCTGAGCAGCAGCAGGGCGATCCGCTTGCCAAGGCCGGTCTTGGCAAAGGCGCTGGCAATCATGAAGGCGATGACGATAAGCCAGATCAGCGGGTGGTTGAAGTCGACCAGCGCCCCTTCGATGGCCGCCTTGGGGGTCGCTTCGCCGCCGGCATGGAGCACGGCGTAGAGCCCGAGGGAGAGGATGGCGATATAGCCGGTTGGCGCTATGTTGGTGACGATGACCAGAATGGTGGCGATAAACAGAATGGCGGTGTGGTAGGCCGCCGGTGCCAGTCCGGCCGGGGCTGGCAGCTGCCAGCAGACGATAGCCAGCAGCACGGTCACGAGTGCGGCGAGCTGGGCGAGAGTGAGTTTTTTCATAAGATTCCTGTCCGGAATGAGTGGGGAGGGAGCGATTGAGGCCGCTTCAGCCCCCCTACTATAAAAGGGGTATTGATGGATGCCAAATCCATCAATTACATCAAATTGAGCTTTAGATTAATTGCAGCTGATTATTTGGGCGTCTTTGGTCTTGTGGAGATGGGGTGGTGCAGGGCAACCGGCGGGTCATTAAAAGTGATAAACAGCAAAACGCCCGGGATCGGGCGTTCTCTTTTTATAGGGCTCGCAGCCCCGCTGTTGCCCCTTTATGGCAGACGGGGCGTGGCGGGGGCCGGTATAAGCTGGAGTCGGGTCATTTCGGGAAAACCCATAAATCCTGCTTATAGTGAGCCGGTTTGCCGCTGCGCCCCTGAACGGCGGTAAAACCGGCCGTGCAGGGGCTTGCTCCGGTTTGCAGGGATGGGTTTGCAAGGATTGGTTGGAAGGGATTGGCGCGGGCCGTTAGCGCCGCCCCTTGCCACCTTTGTTGCCAGCGAGGGCCTGTTTTCTGGCGCGCTGCTTCTGGGCCGCCTTGCTGTTGCGGCGCGGCTCGGGCTCGAAGCGGGTCAGATCCGGCTCAAAGCCGGGGAACCACTGCTGGGGCAAACGGGTGTCGAGCACCGCTTCCACCTTCTCCAGCAGCGGCGCATCTTCCGGGCTGAACAGGGTGATGGCGAGCCCCTTGTTGCCAGCGCGGCCGGTGCGACCGATACGGTGGACGTAATCCTCGGCCACAAACGGGAATTCGAGGTTAATCACGTAGTTGAGATCGCTGATATCGAGGCCGCGGGCCGCCACGTCGGTGGCGACCAGCGCCTGCAGGGTGCCGGCGCGAAACTCCAGCAGCACCTTCTCCCGCGCGCTCTGCGACAGGTCGCCGTGGAAGGCGAGCGCATTGATGCCAGCCTTGCCAAGCTGCTGGGCCAGTTTGTCGGCCCCCTGACGGGTGCGGCTGAAGATGAGGGCCGGTGCCCACCCTTTCACTTTCAGCATGTGTTCGACCAGTGCCAGCTTGCGATCGCTATCCACGGTATAGACCCGCTGCTCCACCTCGGCTGCCGTGGTGTTGCGCGGCGCCACTTCAATCAGTTCGGGGTCGCGTAGCAGCACTTTGCTCAAGGCAAACAGGTTGTCGTCGCAGGTGGCGGAGAAGAGCAGGGTCTGGCGATCCGCCGGGATCTGTTTGAGCAGCGCCTTGATCTCGTCCATAAAGCCCATGTCGAGCATGCGGTCCGCCTCGTCAAACACCAGATGGCGCAGTGCCGCCAGACTCAAGGCCCCCTGCCGCAGATGGTCGAGCAGGCGGCCCGGGGTGGCGATCAGGATATCCACTCCGGCTTGAAGCGCCGCTACCTGCGCCGCGATACTCACCCCGCCGTAGACCTGGGTGCTGGTGAGACCGGTGCCCTGGCCGTAGCGCGCCACGCTCTCGGCGACCTGCACCGCCAGCTCGCGGGTTGGCACCAGCACCAGCGCGCGGATCGGGCGGGGCTCTGCCTGTGGCTGTTGTAGCAGCTGTTCCAGCAGCGGCAGCACAAAGGCGGCGGTCTTGCCGGTGCCGGTCTGGGCGCCCGCCATCAGATCGCGCCCCGCCAGAATGACGGGGATGGCGCTGGCCTGCACCGGGGTCGGCGCGGCATAGCCCAGTTCGGTCAGGGTCTGCTGCAAGCGGGGGGAGAGGGCCAGTTCGGCAAAGGAGGCTGTGGACATAGGGGCACCAGTCGGGGTTATCGCGGCCTGCGGCCACAATGCAGTGAGTGATCGTGGCCGCGATGGTAACAGATAGAGGGGGAGTGGCAGAAGGCGGGCCAGCTTAGCTGGCGGTTTCGGCGTCGGGGTTGCGGATCAGGTGGATCTGCTGGCCATCGTAGCTGGCGATATTGTGTTTGCCCTGCTGCTTGACGTGATAGAGCAGCTCGTCGGCCAGATGCACCGCCTCGGCCACCGACAGGTAGTCGCGAATGCGGATCACCCCTGCCGAGAAGGTGATGGGGTCGGGCAGCTCGGCAATGGTGAGGGGGCGAGCCAGCAGCCGGGCGGCGGAGTGGCGCATCATCTCGTCATCATCCATCCCCTTGAACAGCACGATGAACTCCTCGCCGCCCCAGCGGATGGCGCTGTCCACCTTGCGGATATTGCTCCTGAGGTGGCGGGAAAAGGCGACCAGCGCCTGATCGCCAATACCGTGGCCATAGGTGTCGTTGATCGACTTGAAGTTATCGATGTCGAGGATCATCAGGTAGTCGTGCTCGTGCAGCATGGTGCGGTTGAGGATGTCGCGCCGGGGCAGCTGGGTCAGGTGATCGGTGTGGGCCAGGGTGCGCAGCCGCTGGTAGAGCTGCTTCCATGCCACCATCGCCAGCAGAATGATGATGATGTAGACCTTGAACGCCGCGCTGTGGAGCGCCAGCTTGATGAAGTCGAGCCAGGAGTAGGACCACTTCAGATAGAGCACGGCGCCGCTCTTGGTCTGCATAAAGGGTTTGTTGAGGCAGAGATGAAAGGCGCGGCACGGCTCGGCGGCATCGAAGGCTATGGCGGTGCGGCTCGGGTTGAGATGTTGAAATGGGCGCAGCACCTCGTTGAAGGCTTCATCTACCGCGATATCGATGGCCAGCAGGCCGTATTTGTAGCCGCCGCGCCCCGGCTGATAGGTGAAGGGGAAGTACATCACTATGGTGTTGCGCAGGCTGAAACTGTCTACCTCGATATCGGAGACCACCGCTTCATCGGTGCTGCAGAAGTGCCGGAGCTTGCTGAAGCTGGCGCAGCCGAAGTAGTGATACCAGGGGCGAAAACTCATCAGATCCACCCGGACAGAACCCAGCTTGGCGGGCAGGATACGCTCGTTGGCCACCATGCCGATCAGCCGGTAGTCGTCCCAGATGGTGTAGATGTTGATCACCTCCGGGTAGGAGAGGGCGTAGCGGAAGGTGTTGAGGATATTGGCCGCCGGGTATTGCAGCGGGACATCGGCAAAGCGCTCCTTGCTCTTGAGATCGTAGCCGTAGAGATAGTCGGTGCCGACGCCGCTCGGGGGCGGGCGCCGGTCGAGCGGATGGTGCTGTGCCAGATAGCTGGCGATGTTCTCCACCTTGAGGATCTTGGCCCGCTGGTAGAAGACGTCGAACACGTTCTTCTGCTTGGCGGTGATGAGGTTCATATCGTGCTGGATGTTGAGATAGGTGTAATAGAGGACGCAACCCAGCCCGCCCAATACCAGCAGGGCGAGCCCCAGCAGGGTGGCTCTGGGACGGTCGAGTCGAATCTGATACCAGGCCATGGCCGGGGTCTCTCCTGAGTGGGGTAAAGGATCCGCAGGTGGCGGATTGCGGGTGTGGACATGATTGAGTATATGCCACCCCGCCCGGCGTCAGCCCCGGCGCGGCTGGCTATTCAACCTGCAACACCTGCTCGCTGGCCAGATGGTGCAACCACTCCCGCACGATCAGCAGCACGGCGGCAAACTCCTCCTCCCGCGGCAACTGGCTGGCGGCGAGGGGATCCCCCTCAGCCATGGCGGCCAGCTGGCCAAAGGCTTGTTCCACCAGCTCCCGGCTCATGGTGTTATCCCCCAGCACTTCGGCCAGCGAGGGTTCGCTGTGCAGAGTGAGGGGCAGACCGGGCGGTATTTCGGGAGCGATGCGCATCAGTTCATCTTCCACCACCATGATGGCGCGCTCCAGTTCGAGCGGGGTGGGCGGCGCGTGGCGAAACGGCCCGGGCTGGATGGCGCGGGTGCCGAAGGCGAGCGTCCAGCTGGCGAGGGGGGCATCGGCGTGGCCAAGCCAGACCTGACTGCGCTGCTCGCCAATCTCCAGTAACAGTGTGGTGTCGGGGGCGGGATTCATGGTGCGGGACTCCTGTCGGGGGCGAGTGTGACAACCCTCTTTTGATAACGCCATCAACCGGCTTTGGCGAGCACAATTTCTGCCATAGCCCCTCTGTTTTGCGAGTGGCGGCTCACTTTGGTGTTAACACCTTGCAATAAATTCCTGTTGTGGCAGTCTGGATGGCCAAATGAAGGTTTTTAACCACTCATTGCCACCGTTTCAGGAGTTCAGATATGGATATTCGTACCGCTCCCCGCGCCATTGCGCTCGCCCTGCTGCTGGCCAGCAGTGTTGCCACCGCCAACGAGGCGCTGGTGATCCAGACCGACTTTGGCCTTAAAGATGGCGCCGTGTCGGCCATGAAGGGGGTTGCCTTCGGGGTGGACCGCACCCTGCCGCTCTATGACCTGACCCATGAGATCCCGGCCTACAACATCTGGGAAGCCTCCTACCGCCTCTATCAGACCCTGCAGTACTGGCCCAAGGGCACTGTGTTCGTCAGCGTGGTGGATCCGGGTGTCGGCACCGATCGCAAGTCGGTGGTGCTCAAGACCAAGAGCGGTCACTACATCGTCAGCCCGGATAACGGCACCCTGACTCTGGTAGCCGAACACTTCGGTATCGACACCGTGCGCCAGATCGACGAGAAGACCAACCGCCTCAAGGGCTCCGAGAAGTCCTACACCTTCCACGGTCGCGATGTGTATGCTTACACCGGCGCGCGGCTCGCGTCCGGTGCCATCAGCTACGAGCAGGTGGGCCCGAAACTGCCTGCCGAGGTGGTGAAGATCCCCTATCAGGCTGCGGTAGCCGAGAAGGATGGCACCCTCAAGGGCACTATCCCCATTCTGGATGTGCAGTACGGCAACGTCTGGACCAACATCGACGATGCGCTGCTGACCAAGGCGGGGATCAACAAGGGGGATACCGCCTGCATCAAGATCAGCGAAGGTTCTGCGCTGAAATATGACGGCAAGGCACCCTACGTCAGCAGCTTTGGCGATGTGCCGGAAGGGCAGCCGCTGGTCTATCTCAACAGCCTGCTGCAGGTGTCGGTGGCGCTGAACATGGACAGCTTCGCCGCCAAGCATCAGGTGCAGTCCGGTGCCAACTGGCATATCAGCCTGAAGAAGTGCTCCTGATCCGCACATATATAAGTAGCGATAGAAACAGCAACGGGCGCCTCGGCGCCCGTTTTGTTCTCTGGTAATAAAGAAAGGGATCAGAACTCGTTGGAGAGCGCCTTGTACCCTTTGACCAGATCGATATTGGTGTGGGCCACGTCTTCGGAGAATTCGGCGGCATCGACCGAAACCCGCGGGATATGGGTCAGATCGCTCTGCTGGTTGATGCGGGTGGTGGAGGGGACGTAGAACTCCGGCGGCAGATCGCAGCCATCGATCACCGAGTTGTGACGCACCACGGCACCATCGCCGATATGGCAGTTGAACAGCACGCTGTTGAAACCGATAAAGACCCGGTTCCCCACTTCGCACGGCCCGTGGACGATGGAGCGGTGGGCGATGGAGGTGTATTCGCCGATGGTGACGGCGGCGCCAGATTTGGAGTGGATCACCACCCCGTCCTGAATGTTGGAGTTGGCGCCGATGACGATGGGCTCCATCTCGCCGTTGGCATCCACCTCGTCGGCGCGGATCACCGCGTAGGGGCCGACGAAGACATTCTCTTTGATGATCACCTTGCCGCAGATGATGGCGGTTTTGTCGATATAGGCGGATTCATCGATGACCGGCAGGTGGCCGGAGGGATTTTTGCGGATCATGTTACATCCTGTGGTTGCCAAGAGGAGTGCTTGGGTGGTGGACGAGGCGCCCACCGGTCGGTCAGCTTACCCCTCGTTGCCCCTCGGTGAAAGCCCTGACTGGTCTGACCCTTGTCGCAAGCAGCGCCGCGATCACTGTTTCCGCTCGCCGGAATATGGGAGCATGGCTGCCATCCCGAGAATCGGTTTGGATGGATATAAAGATGAAGAAGATGATGGCCCTGTTGGCTGGTGGTTTGCTGCTCTCCTCTGCGGTGCAGGCGAAAGGGGTGGCGGGTGACTTTGATTACTATGCACTGGCGCTCTCCTGGTCGCCCGAGCACTGCGCCGTCAAACCTGCGGACAAGGATCAATGTTCCCGCAAGCTGGGCTTTGTGTTGCATGGTCTCTGGCCCCAGTACGATCGTGGTTACCCGAGCAACTGTACCCGCGAGCGGCTCGACGCCAACATGGAGCAGAAGTTTGCCGGCCTCTACCCCAGCCGTTTTCTCTATCGCCATGAGTGGGAGAAGCACGGCACCTGCTCCGGCCTGAGTCAGCCCCAATTCCATCAGCTGGCGAGCGACCTGCGCCAGAAGGTGAAGATCCCGGCGGCTTATCAATCCCCGGAAGAGCCGCTGCGCAAGAGCACCTTCCAGCTCAAGGCTGATCTGGCGAGCGCCAACGAGTGGCTGGCCCCCGACAACATCACGGTAGCGTGCGCCGATGGTGGCCGCTTCCTGCGGGAGATCTACATCTGCGTCAATAAAGAGGGGACGGATGCGGTCACCTGCTCCGCCGAGATGCAAAAGCGCGAGCGCCGTTCCTGCGGTCAGCCGGATTTCCTGCTGCGCAGCGTGCGTTGATGTGTCTCTAGCGTGAGCGGGCCCATGATGGGCCCGCTCTATTCCCGCCATTTTCAGAAAGGAGTCTGGCTCATGGATGCCCCTTCCCGTTTTGCTCGTCGTCTCGGCCTGCGTTACCCGCTGATCCAGGCACCCATGGCGGGTGTGCAGGATCACCGGCTGGCCATCGCCGCCTGTCAGGCTGGCCTGCTGGGCTCCTTGCCCGCGGCCATGCTCGGCAGCGAGCAGTTATCCGCCCAGCTGCAGGCAATGCGGGCTGCGACCGATGCTCCCTTCAACGTCAACTTCTTCTGCCATCGGCAGGAGGAGCCAGATACTGATCAGCAGATGCGCTGGCAACAGGCGATCTCTCCCTACTATGCCGAGTTTGACATCAGCATGGCAGCAGCAACGGCTGCCGCAGCCAGGGCGCCCACCCGGGCTCCGTTCAACGCACAACATGCCGAACTGCTGACCGGGTTCAGGCCGGCAGTGGTCAGCTTCCACTTTGGTTTGCCTGCCCCCGAGCTGCTTGCCAGTGTGAAGGCGAGCGGCGCCTATGTGCTGGCCAGCGCCACCACGGTGGCCGAGGCACAGTGGCTTGCTCACCATGGAGCCGATGCGGTGATTGCGCAGGGGCTGGAAGCGGGCGGTCATCGCGGCCATTTCCTCTCTGATGATCTCGCGCGGCAGCAGAGCACCTTTACCTTACTGCCACAGCTCCTCGCCGCGATCGACCTGCCGGTGATCGCTGCCGGCGGCATCGTCGATGGCAAGGGGATTGCCAAAGCGCTGGCGATGGGGGCGAGTGGCGTTCAGATGGGTACCGCCTTTCTCTGTTGCCATGAGGCGACGACCTCGCCGCTGCATCGTGCGGCGCTTCACTCATCTCGAGGCGAGCATACGGCGCTGACCAATCTGTTCAGCGGCCGCCCCGCTCGTGGCATCAGCAACCGGTTGATGCGGGAGCTGGGCCCGCTCTCGGAGCTGGCGCCTTGCTTCCCTTATGCCAGTGGCGCCCTGGCTCTGCTGCGCGCAGTGGCGGAGTCCCGGGGCGATAGCGGGTTCTCTCCGCTCTGGGCGGGGCAGGATCTCTCCGGTTGTCGTGAGCTGCCCCTCCGCGAGCTGGTGGCGGAGTGGATAAAGGAGGCCGGGCTGGTGTGATTGGCTCTATATAAAAGGCAAAGAGAGCTGACTGGTGAGGGGATGGCTGGCGAACTGCCTGCTCAACCACCTGATAAGCGCTGTGTTATGGCCGCGAACAATCCGGATTTTACGCCTTTCTGTGGATAAGTCTGTGCAAAGCTTGTTGGTTGATATGAATAACCAATAAAGTGCAGTTTTTTGCGATTTTATTGCATTTTGGCCCTTGCCAATGTGATCAATCTCTCTATAATGCGCCTCCATCGACACGGTAAGCGGCAACGCAAACAACCGGGTCGATAACCTCGAAAAGCCTTTGCAAATAAGGCTTGACTCGAGAAGGCGGTTGAGTAGAATGCCACTCCCGCAGCAGCAAAAGCTGCCTCGCTCTTTAACAATTTGAATCAAGCAATCTGTGTGGGCACTCACAGCATCGAGCATCAAAAACAATTT
>NZ_JBCGFC010000024.1:0-45865 GCF_038739615.1 Aeromonas sp. SER
CTGCAACATAAAGTTGCTTTGGTCACTTCATCAGACATTGAAAATCAAAAATTGTTTTTGATGCTCGATGCTGTGAGTGCCCACACAGATTGCTTGATTCAAATTGTTAAAGAGCGATGCAGCTTTTTCTGCTGCGGGAGTGGCATTCTACTCAACCGCCTTCTCGAGTCAAGCCTTATTTGCAAAGGCTTTTCGAGGTTATCGACTCAGGCTTTCTGCGTTGCCGCTTGCCGTGTCGATGGAGGCGCATTATAGGGAGTGAATTCGTTCTGGCAACCCCTCCACTGCAATAAAATTGCAAAAAACTTCACTTTTTTAGTTATTCATCTCCAAACACAGCTTTTATACAAACTTATCCACAGAAACGGCCTTCCGGTTGTTAGAATGGCCGAAAACAAGGAGGCCAAGATGGACTTGCGACTGAGACCCTACAAAGGAAAACGCCCACAACTGGGCAAGCGAGTATATGTAGACCCCTGCGCCACCCTGGTGGGCGATATCGAGCTGGCCGACGACGCCAGCATCTGGCCCATGGTGGCGGCACGGGGAGATGTGAACCATATCCGCATCGGCGCCCGCAGCAATATTCAGGACGGCACCGTATTGCACCTGACCCGCAAGAGCGCCAGCAACCCGACCGGCTATCCGCTACTGATCGGTGAGGATGTCACGGTCGGCCACAAGGCGATGCTGCACGGCTGCACCATCGGCAACCGGGTGCTGGTCGGCATGGGTGCCATTCTGCTTGATGGCGTCGTGGTTGAAGATAATGTGATGATCGGCGCAGGTTCGCTGGTGCCACCGGGCAAGCGACTCGAGTCGGGCTTTCTATATATAGGTAATCCCGTCAAACAGGCTCGCCCGCTCAAGCCGGCCGAGGTCGCCTTCCTCAAAACCTCGGCCGACAATTATGTGCTGCTCAAGGATGAGTATCTGCAAGAGACCTTATAGGGCTGGCAGAAACAGGAAGCCCGGCATGATGCCGGGCTTCGCTTCTTATATAGCTATATAGCCGTGCAGAACGGCTGACCGGAGATCAGTGGGCCTGATCCCAGTTGTCGCCAGTGCCCGCTTCCACCACCAGCGGCACATCCAGTTCGGCTGCAGCAGACATCTTCTCCTTGATGATGGCGATGTACTCCTCCAGCTTCTCTTCGCAGATCTCGAACACCAGTTCATCGTGTACCTGCATCAGCATACGGATCGACTCATCTTCAATCCCACGGATCCAGCTGTCCACGTTGATCATGGCGCGCTTGATGATGTCGGCAGCCGTACCCTGCATGGGCGCGTTGATGGCGGCCCGTTCGGCAGCCTTGCGCAGACCGGCGTTGCGGGACTTGATATCCGGCAGATATAAACGACGGCCAAACAGGGTTTCGACATAACCCTGGGCTTCCGCCTGCTGGCGGGTGCGCTCCATATACTCCAGCACGCCCGGATAGCGTTCGAAGTAGAGATCCATGTACTTCTGCGCCTCGGCACGGCCGATACCCAGCTGCTTGGCCAGACCGAAGGCGCTCATGCCGTAGATGAGGCCAAAGTTGATCGCCTTGGCGCTGCGGCGCATGTCACTGGTCACCGCATCAAGCTCCACACCAAACACCTCGGCGGCGGTCGCCTTGTGGATGTCCTTGCCCTCGGCAAAGGCGGTCAGTAGCCCCTTGTCACCGGAAAGGTGCGCCATGATGCGCAACTCGATCTGGGAGTAGTCTGCCGCCACCAGCTTGTAACCGGCGCACGGGATAAAGGCCTGACGGATCCGGCGCCCCTGTTCGTTGCGTACCGGGATGTTCTGCAGGTTGGGATCGGTGGAGGAGAGTCGACCGGTTGCCGCCACTGCCTGATGATAGGAGGTGTGTACCCGTCCGGTCTGCGGCTTGATCATCAGCGGCAGCTTGTCAGTGTAGGTGGACTTGAGCTTGGCCAGACCACGGTGCTCCATCAGGAGGCGCGGCAGCTCATAGGTCTCAGCCAGCTCGGCCAGCACCTCTTCCGCAGTGGATGGCGCACCCTTGGGGGTCTTTTTGATGATCGGCAGCCCCAGCTTGGTGAAGAGGATCTCCCCCAGCTGCTTGGGCGAGGAGAGGTTGAACTCCTGCCCGGCCAGCTCGTGGGCCTGCTTCTCCAGTTCCGCCAGACGCACTTCGATCTCCTGACTCTGCTGATGCAGCAGCTTGGGTTCGATAGTGGTACCGAGTCGCTCCATCCGCGCCAAAACCGGCAGCAGCGGCAATTCGATCTCGCTGAATACTTTGGCTAGGCCCGGCTCGGCAGAGAGCTTGCCCCACAGCGCCTGATGCAGACGCAGGGTGATGTCGGCATCTTCCGCTGCGTAAGGAACCGCCTGCTCCAGCTCGATCTGGTTGAAGGTGAGCTGCTTGACCCCCTTGCCGGCGATATCCTCGAACGAGATGGTTTCGACGTTCAGATACCTGCGGGCCAGCGAGTCCATGTCGTGGCGGCTGGCGGTGGAGTTGAGCACATAGGACTCGAGCATAGTGTCGTAGGCGATACCCTGCAGCTCGATGCCGTGATTGAGCAGCACGTTGCGGTCGTACTTGAGGTTCTGCCCAACCTTGAGGCGGGCCGGATCTTCCAGCAGCGGCTTGAGCTTGCCGAGTACCACGGCCTCGGTCAGCTGGACCGGCGCCCCCAGATAGTCGTGGCCGAAGGGCACGTAGGCTGCCTTGCCCGGCTCGATGGCAAAGGAGACGCCAACGACCCGCGCCTCCATATAGTCGAGACTGGTGGTCTCAGTGTCGAAGGCAAACAGCGGCGCCGCCTGCAGCTGGGCCAGCCAACCGTCGAATTCGGCCTCGTCCAGAATGCAGCGATAGTCGGTCTCGATGGCGGATACCGGGGCGACACCTTCATCATCACCTTCGGCTTCGCTCTCATCAGCGTCGCCGGATTCCAGCTCTTTGATCAGGTTGCGCAGCTCGTACTCGCGATAGACCGCCAGCAGAGCCTCCTTGTCGATGGGGCCGAGCTGCAGCTCTTCCAGACTCTGCTCCAGCGCCACGTCGGTCTTGATGGTGGCCAGCACATAGGAGAGGCGCACCTGCTCTTCCTGCTCACGGAACTTGTCGGCGAACGCCTTGGAGCCACGGAAACCGAGCGCAGCCACCTTGTCGAGGTTGGCGGCGATCTCGTCGATGCTGCCGATCCCCTGCAGCAGGGCCAGCGCAGTCTTCTCGCCGACGCCGGTCATGCCGGGGATGTTGTCCACCTTGTCCCCCATTAGGGCCAGGTAGTCGATGATGAGCTCGGGCGGTACGCCGAACTTCTCGATCACCCCTTCCCTATCGGTCTTCACGTCCTTCATGGTATCGATCAGAGTGACATGGTCGGAGACCAGCTGCGCCATGTCCTTGTCACCGGTACTGATCAGTACCGGCAGCTGCTTCTCGGTCGCCTGACGGGCCAGAGTGCCGATCACATCGTCCGCTTCTACCCCCTCCACCATCAGGAAGGGGAAACCCATCGCCTTGATCATCTGATGGATGGGGGCAACCTGGCTGCGCAGATCGTCCGGCATGCTGGCCCGGTTGGCCTTGTATTCGGGATAGATGTCGTCGCGGAAGGTCTTGCCCTTGGCATCGAACACCACGGCCACATGGCAGTCGGGATACTGCTTGCGCAGGCTGCGCATCATGTTGGCCATGACACGGACGGCGCCGCTCGGCAAACCGGTCGAGGTGCGCAGATCGGCCTGCTGGGAGGCAAAGAAGGCGCGGTAAAGATAAGAGGAGCCGTCGACCAGAATAAGGGGGTTGCTAGGGGCCATGAAATCGTCCTGCCAGAGATAAACAGCCGCTAGGATGCCACAGCCCCCCCCTCACACCAAGAGGGGCAAAGACCCGGCAGAAAGAGCCACACAAGCCTAAAATCTGTGGATAACTCTGTGCTCAAAAATGGAGTCGCGGAAAAACCACAGTGACAACCCTGTGGATAAAAAACAAAAAATACATATATAACAATATATTGAGATCACAAAAACTGATCGCCAGACCATGAGGATGATCTCGATCAATGTGGAAAAAAATTTAAGGGAGTAGGTACGGCAGGATCCGAAACGAAACAATCGTAGCACAGCAAGATGACTTGACCAGCGGATGGCGAGCGATAACCATACAAAAGTACAACAATCCATCTTGGCTCACATTTTCAACAACAAGGAGTTTGCCATGAAAAAAGTGGCCGTGATTTTGAGTGGCTGCGGCGTCTTTGACGGAGCAGAAATCCACGAGGCCGTCATCAGCTTGCTGGCGCTGGCACGTCAAGGTGCTGCCGTGCAGTGCTTCGCTCCGAACGTCACGCAGCTCCATGTCATCAACCACCTGACCGGTGAAGTGAGCGAGGGGGAGAGTCGCAACGTGCTGGTCGAAGCAGCGCGTATCTGCCGTGGCCAGATAAAGGATGTAGCCGAGCTGGACGCGGCCGATTATGACGCCCTGCTGGTACCCGGCGGCTTTGGCGCAGCCAAGAACCTGTGCGACTTCGCCATCAAGGGGGCGGAGTGCCGAATCCAGCCTGACGTGCTGAAGGCTTGCCAGAGCTTTGCCAATGCCAACAAACCGGCCGCCTACATCTGCATCGCTCCGGCCATGCTCCCACTCATCTACGGCGCCGGCACCCTGGCCACCATAGGCCATGACGAAGGCACCGCCAACGCCATCGAAGCGATGGGTGGCAGCCACCTCAACTGTCCGGTCAACGAGTTCGTGGTGGATCAGGAGCGCAAGGTGATCTCTACTCCTGCCTACATGCTGGCCAGCAATATCGTAGAAGCGGCAGACGGCATCGAGAAAACCGTCAAGCAGCTGCTGGCACTCTGATTGCCCGGCTGACCAAAACAAACGGGCCGCTCATGGAGCGGCCCGTTTTCAATTCTCGCGGATAGCGACCGATCAGATGCTTTCGCCCATCTGATCCATCTTGCCCAGCAGGGCACGCAGACGCTCCTGCCATGCAGCGTGCTCGTTGCGCAGCTGATGGTTCTCGTCTTGCAGCTTGGTGTTCTGCTCTTTCAGATCGTCCAGTTCCATCTTCAGCAGGGAGATGTTGTCGACGGCGGATTGTACTTTGGATTCGAGTTGCTCAAGGACTTCTAGTGACATATGCATACCTGTTTGTTCAATTGCGATGCCCCACAGAGGGCGATTCAAGCGCGTGGAGCCAGCATACCCCGAGCCTATCGGCACAAACAAGCCAGTGCGCTGCAAAATGCCTCTTCCACAGAGGTATTGTCTAAATATGCGTCTATTTTTCTCGCATCCTGCGCAGCTTACCGGTGAAGAGCGATATAGCCCCCCATCAGCAGGCAGCCAACCCCGTACATCAGCAGGCCATAGAGCAGGTTGCCACGCAAGATGGCCGCAGCACTCAGGTTGTAACGGGAGGCCAGCGCCAGATTGGATCCGGAGAGCGGGCTGGTGCCCGTGGCAATCCCCCACCCCAGCAGAAAACACATGCCGAGCAGGCTGGGATCCGGTGACAGAGGCCAGAGTAGCGGCGCCAGTCCGGAGATACTGATGAGCGGGTGTACCCCGACGATGGCGACCAGCAGGATCAGCAAGAGTGCGAGAGATGCCTCCAGCCAGCCGAAGTGGTTGAACAGCGGTAAACCGTGCCCGCCACCGAGATCGATGACCGATACGGCGCTGTTGATGCCGGCAGCCAGCAGGCCAGCCCCCAGAAACAGCACCAGTTGACCACCGATGGCAGGAAAGCGCTCCACCACCTGCCTTTTGAGCGCGGCCTTGCGGCCGATATGCGGCATAAACAGCAGCGCCAGCAAGGGTGCCACCAGCGCAATAACTGCCATGATGCCGAGATCTGGCCAGATCTGCTTGATGAGCAGCACCAGACCGGCCAGGGTGATCGGCAGCCCCAGGGTCTGCAGCCGCAGTGGATAGCCGGCAAAATCCGCCACCCCGATCCGCTCTACCTGCCAGGCCGTTATCGTCATTGCCAGCAGGGTCGCCACCACGCCAAACGGCAAGATGTTCGACAGCTTGAGACCCGGTGCGTAAGTGAGTGCCACCGCCATGGCGACAAAGAAGGGGGACCAGAAGGCGGCGACGCAGAAGATGCGGCTCAGCACCAGCACCTGACGTCGCTCAAGGGTACCGTTACGTTCCAGCCGATCCCCGATGATAAAAAGCACCGAGAGGTTGATGACGGCCCCCAGCAGATTGAGACTGGCCATGGTGCTCCACAGCCCCTTGCGCCCTTGCCATGAAGTAGTACCGGTCAAGAGACCCGAGGTAGCGAGATTGAGGGTGCTCACCGCAGCAAACATGGTGAGCATATTGATATTGGGCAGCAGCCAGGCATCGGCCCTGAGGCTGGCTCCCCGCCACCAGGAGAAGAGCAACAGCACAAACGCAGCACCGTAAAGTGCCAGCGCCTGCCGTCTGGCTGCGCCGGCCAGCCAAGGCCAGGTGAGCATGGAAGCGGCCCAGGCAGCAATGGCCGCCGGCCAGGGAGAGAACCCCAGATAGAGATGCAGCAGGTTGAGCAGCCACATCCCCAGGATCAGATAACCCGACCAGCGTTTGGCCATCGACTACTCCGGCCGGGAGATCAGAGGCACTGATCCATATCCAGTGAAGGCTTGTCACACTCCGGACGGCCGACGATCTTGGCGGGTACGCCAGCGACTGTGGTATGGGGTGGCACCGGGTTGATCACCACACTGCCAGCGCCAATCTTGGCGCCCATACCCACCTCGATATTGCCGAGCACCTTGGCGCCCGCCCCTATCATCACCCCTTCGCGGATCTTGGGATGGCGATCGCCACTCTCTTTGCCGGTACCACCCAGCGTCACGCTCTGCAGGATAGAGACGTCATCTTCAATGACCGCCGTCTCGCCCACCACTATGCCGGTGGCGTGGTCGAACATGATCCCCTTGCCGATGCGGGCGGCCGGATGCACATCGACCCCGAATACCACCGAGATCTGGTTCTGCAGGTAGAGCGCCAGCGAGCGGCGCCCCTGACGCCACAGCCAGTTGGCGACCCGATAGCCCTGCAGGGCATGGAACCCCTTGAGGTAGAGCAGCGGAGTAGAGAAGAGGTCAACCGCCGGATCGCGATCCTGTACGGCACAGATGTCGGCGGCAACTACGGTCAGCAGCTCCGGCTCGCTGCGCAGGGCCAGCTCGATCACCTCGCGCAGGGCGATGGCGGGCATGGTGGCGCTGTCGAGCTTGTTGGCCAGCTGGAAGCTGAGGGCCGAGCGCAAATTCTTGTGATTGAGAATGGTGGAGTGGAAGAAGCTGGCCAGCATCGGCTCCTGGGCCGCCATGCACTGTGCTTCTTGCTGAATTTTCTGCCAGGTTTTGGCAACCAGATCATCCATGTTGCAGCCTACTGTTGTTCAGGGTGAGGGCTCTGTTGTTCTTTTATCAGCACCGAGATGGGGTCCATGTGGATAATTACGTCCATTCGCTCGAAAGCCTGGCGCACGGCCAGCTCGGCTTCATCGGCGATTTGATGGGCCTTGACCAGAGGGATCTGATCATCCAGCTCCAGGTGCAGCTGCACAAAGCGGGTCGGCCCCGACTGGCGGGTGCGCAGATCGTGGACGCCGTGAACCCCTTCGACGGCGCAGCAGAGGGCCATTATTCTCGCTTGTTCTTCGGCTGGCAACTGACGATCGAGCAGTGCCTGCACCGATTCGTAACCAATATGCAACGCCCCCCACAGCAGGAACAGACCGATCAGGATGGCAAACAGGCCGTCGGCCCAGTACCACCCCTGCCCCGCCAGCACCAGCGCCAGCAGCACCCCGGCGTTGAGCAACAGATCGGAGCGGTAGTGCAGCATGTCGGCCTTGATGGCGACGCTGTTGGTCTTGCGAATAACGAAGCTCTGGAAGCTGACCAGCAGCAGGGTCAGCACGATGGAGCCACCACTGACCCAGAGGCCTGCCTCCAGCCGCTCGATGGGTGCCTGCTTGAGCAGCGACGAGATGCCGTGCATCACCAGCAACAAAGCGGAACCGGAGATAAAGGCTGACTGGATGAGTCCGGCCAGCGACTCCGCCTTGCCGTGACCGAAGCGGTGCTCGTCATCGGCAGGGGCCAGCGCATATCGGATGGCCAGCAGGTTGATGATGGAGGCGCTCACATCCATAAAGGAGTCGGTCAGGGATGCCAGCAAGGTTGATGAATCTGTCATCAGCCAGGCGATCAGTTTGCCGATGATGAGCAGAGTGGCGGTCGTGACGGCCGCCATGCTGGCAAAGGTAACCCAACGGGAATATTGTTGATGGCTCAAAACCGGCTTTCCTCTGGCGATGAAAAACTTATTATACCCTGACCCCGGCGTCAGTTTGGCGCGAAAATCTGCGGAATAACACCCGATGAACAGAATACTCTTGGTCGACGACGATCTTGAATTGACCCAGTTGCTCACCGAAATTCTGACCCTGGAGGGATTTCAGGTCACGGTCGCCGAGGATGGTGAAGAGGGGCTGCAACGACTGGCAGAGCAGAGCTTCAATCTGGTACTGCTCGATGTGATGATGCCCAAACTCAACGGCTTCGCCATGCTGGCCAAGCTGCGCAAAACCCATGAAACACCGGTACTGATGCTGACCGCCCGTGGCGACAGTCAGGATCGGGTCAACGGTCTTGAAGCGGGGGCCGACGACTATCTGGCCAAGCCTTTCGATGATCGGGAGCTGCTGGCCCGGGTGCGCGCCATCCTGCGCCGCACCCAGAGCGCCCCGCCCCAGCGCGGCAACTCCTCCGACGAAGTCAGCTTCATGGACATAGTGCTGCAACCCGGCCTGCAGCAGGCCCGCTGCGGCGAGCAGCTGCTGGAGCTGACCGCTACCGAGTTCGGCCTGCTGGAGTGCCTGCTGCGCAATCCTGGCCAGATCGTCAGCAAGAGTCACCTCTCCGAGCAGGTGCTCGGCAAGAAGCTGGAGCCCTTCGATCGCGCCATCGACATGCACCTGAGCAACCTGCGCAAGAAACTGCCGGAGCGCGCCGATGGTCAGCCCCGCTTCAAAACCGTACGGGGGCGCGGCTATCTGTGGCTAGAGCAAGAATAAAGGGGGGCACCTCCCTCAACGGGATCTCGACCCACATCTTCCTCTGGTTCTGGTTTATGTTGCTGGTGATCCTCGCGGCAGTGATCAGCCTGCCGACGCTCGATCCCCGCAACCAGATCCCGCTGCCCACCCACGAGGTGGCGCGGATGCAAAACAATGTGCAGGCGCTGCTCAATGCCGCCGACCCGGATCAGGATTTCGATCTGGCCAAGGCGATGGACAAGATCGCCATGCTGCCGGTGGACAACGTCTATATCCGCGACGAAAAGGGGCAGATCCAGTCAACCACCCATCCCCGCAAGTTTGTGGTGCGCTTCATGGTCGATGCCGATGACCCGGGCAAGCCCATGCTGCGCAACGAGCACCGCAAAGCGATCGCCGGCCCCTTTCTGATGCAGCATCACGGCCACAGCTACCACGTCTATTTCGGGCTCAATGCCGAAAACCCCTACCTGTTCCTGTTCATTCAGGTGCTGGATCACCCGATCCGCATTCTCGGGGTGGCCATGCTGATCAGCACGCCGCTCTGTCTGCTGCTCGCCTGGCGGTTGACCCGCCCGATCCTGCAGTTGCAGAAATCAGTCTCCCAGCTGGCAGCTGGCAACCTTGAGGTGCAGATCCCCAACCTTGGCCGCCGCGACGAGATCGGCCAGCTGGCCGATCATGTCAGCCGCATGGTGGAAACGCTCAAGAGCATGATCCAGAAGCAGAAACAGCTGCTTTCAGACATCTCTCACGAGCTGCGCAGCCCCTTAACCCGGATGCAGCTGGCGCAAGCGCTGATCCGCCGCAAGCAGGGCGATAGCGCCGAGCTGGCCCGGATCGAATCGGAGATAGGCCGCCTGGACAAGCTGATCGGTGACCTGCTCGACCTGTCGCGGGTACAGCAACATGTGGAGGCCCCCGTCGTGCAGCCGCTGGCCGACCTGCTGGAGCCCATGCTCGAAGATGCCATGTTCGAGGCAAACCAGAGCGGCAAACAGCTCAGGCTGCCGCAACTGCCGACCGAGTCGATCCAGATGTGGCCGGAGCTGCTCTCGCGGGCCATCGAGAACCCGCTGCGCAACGCCCTCAAATATGCCCGCGAGTTCATCAAGGTGGAGTGGTATCGGGATGGCAAGGAGTGGGTGATGACCATTCGGGATGACGGGCCCGGCGTACCCGACGAGCAGCAGCCGCTGCTGTTCCAGCCCTTCTTCCGGGTCGATGATGCCCGCAATGCCAAGACCGGCGGAACCGGGCTGGGGCTGGCCATCGCGGCGGAGGCGATCCAGCGTCACGGCGGCACCATTGCCGCCAGCAACAACCACCCGACCGGCCTCACCGTCACCATCAAACTACCGGTCGCCTGACCCTTTTCATCGGCACGGGCGCTGGGTATGCTGGCGCCCCTTCTTGCCTTTACATCTCTTTGCAGGAGCTCGTCATGCTCGATATCGTCCTCTACCAGCCGGAAATTCCGCCCAATACCGGCAATATCATCCGGCTTTGCGCCAACACCGGATACCGGCTCCATCTGATCGAGCCGCTGGGTTTTGAGTGGGATGACAAGCGGGTGAAGCGGGCGGGACTCGACTATCACGAGTTTGCCGAGGTGAAGCGCTGGCCGAGCTATGAAGCCTTTCTGGCAGAAGTGGCGCCCAAGCGGGTATTTGCCTGCACCACCAAGGGACGCACCGCGCACTCGGCCGTGCAGTTTGCCCTTGGCGACGCCCTGCTATTCGGCCCGGAGAGCCGCGGCCTGCCCATCGAGATCATCGAGAGTCTGCCATTCGAGCAGCGGGTACGCATCCCCATGCTGCCCCAGAGCCGCAGCATGAACCTCTCCAACGCGGTTTCGGTCTTTGTCTACGAGAGCTGGCGCCAGCTTGGTTATCCCGGCGCCATGTAAGCGCCACCGATGATCAGTGGCGGGCGTCCAGCAGGCGCCCGCTTCGCTCCAGTCGCCAACAGGTGACCCCCAGTGACAGGCCACGCCCCACCATCAGCGTCGCCATCGCGGCCCACAGTGCCGCAACACCCCACGACTGACAGAGCCACCAGATCGGGAAGAAACCGCCAAATGCCGCCAGCAGCATGCTGTTGCGCATCTCTTTCGCCCGGGTCGCCCCGATGAATACGCCATCCAGCAGGAAACACCAGACCGCCAGCAAGGGCATCACCACCAGCCAGGGCAGGTGGCGGGTTGCCTCTGCCACAACCGCCGGAATATCGGTGATATAGCCGATAAGGTGGCTACCGAAGAGGGCAAATATCAGGGTAAAACCGCTGGCGATGAGGGCCGCCCAGCCCAGATTGAGCAGGATAGCCTCCCGCAGCCGGTGCCGATCCCGCAAGCCGATGGCTCGCCCGACCATGGCCTCGACGGCATAGGCGAAGCCATCGAGCCCGTAGGAGATAAGCATCAGGAAGTTGAGCAGCACCGCATTGGCCGCCACCGCCACATCGCCCAGTCGGGCACCTTGCAGAGTCATAAAGGCAAAACAGAGCTGCAGGGATAAAGAGCGCAGGAAGATATCGCGGTTGAGGCCGAGCAGCCGCACCATGGGAGCAAGCTGGCGCCAGCGCTGCCAGCCATCCTGCCACACCGTTGGCGCCAATTGCCGCAGCTGACGAGATACCAGCCAGATGCCGACCCCCAGCGCGCAGTAATCGGCCAGCACCGAGGCCGCCGCCACGCCGCGCACCTGCCAGCCGAGCCCCAGCACAAACAGGGCGTCGAGCGCCATGTTGACCAGATTGGTGAGGATCAGCATCACCATGGGGCTGCGGGCATCCTGCATCCCCAGCAGCCACCCCATGATCACCAGATTGCAGAGCGCCGCCGGAGCGCTCCAGATCCGCACCGCCACGTATTGGCCAGCATAGAGCTGCACCTCGGGCGAGCCGCCGCTCAGGGCAATCAGCCATGGCAACAGGGGAAACAGCAACAGAAGCAGGGCCAGCCCGAGGGCAACGGCCAGCCCCAACCCGCGCAGCAGGGTATCGAGCTGAGCACGACCGTCGGCGGCGCCGTGCGCCTGCGCCGTCAGTCCGGTGGTGGACATTCGCAGAAAGCCGAGCAGCCAGAAGATGAGATTGATGAGGGTCGCCCCGACCGAGACGCCCCCCAGAAACCAGGCCTGCCCGAGATGACCGATCACCCAGGTATCCACCAGCCCCAGCAGGGGGGTGGTGATATTGGAGAAGACCATCGGCAGGGCGAGGGCAAAGACGGCGCGGTGGCGAGAGGTATCTCGCCACCAGGGAGCAACAGGATGCGTCACTCTCAGTGGCCTGTCAGCTTCAGGATGCGAGAGAAGTCGGAGAGCATGCTATCCATCTGCACCAGCGGTACCTGGCCGCGCTCCACCTTGGGCCGGAATACCCCCTGCAACTTGCCTTTGGGGTTGATGAGGACGATGGAGGCGGAGTGATCGATCAGGTAATCCTTCTCCCCCTCCTTGGCGATGGAGTAGACCAGCCCCAGATTGCGCACGAACGGGAACAGCTTGTCGTGTGGCGCCGTCGCCGCCTTGAACTCGGGGTTGAAGAAGGCGGTATAGGTTTTGAGACGGGCCGGATCATCGCGCTGGGGATCCGCCGATACAAAAACCACCTGAGTGGTCGGCGCCAGCTTCTTCAGCTGATCGTAGACGGAGCGTATATCGGCCAGCGTGGTGGGGCAGATATCGGGACAGAAGGTGTAACCGACGAAGAGAAAGGTCCAGTGGCCCAGCAAGTTGGCTGGGGTGAATGGCTTGTTGTCGGCATCGATCAGCTGGAAGTTGTTGATGTCCCGCCCGACCGGATAGTAGTCAGCATGCTCCGGCCGTTTTGGCTGGGTGAGGTAGAAGGCAAGGATCAGGCAGCCTGTCAGCAGCAGAAACAACAGGGGATAGCGAAGCTTCATCATAACAAGAGACCCTTTCGGTTCAGTACACACAGCATCGATAGCCAGACAGGTGGGGGATTGTACCCCAGCAGGACATGAACTGGAGACTCCTTGTACACGGCTCTGTCAGGAACAGACCGTTTGGTTCAATTAAGCAGCAACCGCAAAAACAAAAACCGGCTCGTGTGCGAGCCGGTTTTGTGGGTCTCTGGCGCCATCCATCCCCTTCACGGGCGGTTAATGCGCCTCTGCTGCAGCATTTTGCCGAGCGCTCTGGCACTGATGGGGATCACTGGTGCCAACCAGTTTTCCCGCGACTTGGCAACACCATGGCTCCGCTTGAACAGCAGCACAAGCTGTACCACCTTCTCTTTCGGGCAACCCAGCCAGAGCGTCCAGTGCGAGCCCTTGTGGTGCAGCCAGAGCCCATAGAACCAGGTCAACCGGCTGCCTCTGAAAAAACGGGTGATGGAGGATACCGGTGCCAGTTCCCTCACCTCTGTATCCCATGGAGATCTCGATGCCATAACCAGTCCTCCCTGACCGACAAGTTATGCTGTTTCGCCTGCCCGACTCTGCCGGCAGCACGGCGACTTGCCATACCACGAGTGACGCCCCATGGCAGGGGCGCCCCCTCTCCCTTCATATCCCGTGAAGGTGCATTGTCCACGCTTGTTCTGACTTTGCCCCTATTACCCGCCACAAGCCGGCAACGCATGGCAAGAAGTCTCTTTATTGGCGAGACCCTGATTTGAGCATATATCCGAAATGAATGATTGGCAGCCACTCCCTTCGTCGAACGCCTGTTGAGTCTCGCAGCAATGGGCTAGCGGCCAGGCCAACAGGAAAGGCGCAAAAAACAAAACGGCCTCCCGCAGGAGGCCGTCTCATGGCAAAGGGGAAATTACATCCAGTCGGCGTTGCGGATCACGCCGACGGCCAAACCCTCGATAGTAAGGTGCTGGCTGGAGAGATCCACCTCGATGGGGGAGAGCTCTTCGTTTTCCGGCAGTAGCCACACCTGGCTGCCCTTGCGCTGGAAGCGCTTGACGGTGACATCCTCATCGAGACGAGCCACCACCACCTGACCATTGCGCACCTCCTGAGTCTTGTGCACAGCCAGCAGGTCGCCATCCAGAATGCCGATGTTCTTCATGCTCATCCCCTGCACCCGTAGCAGAAAATCTGCCCGCGGATGGAACAGGGCGGGATCCACCTGGTAGTGGCTCTCGATATGCTCCTGCGCCAGGATAGGTTCACCGGCAGCCACCTTGCCAATCAGGGGCAGGCCGCTCTCTTCCAGCACCTCTTCCTCCTCTTCAAGCAGCAGGCGGATGCCGCGGGACGTGCCCGGCATGATCTCGATGACCCCTTTTTTGGCCAGGGCCTTCAGATGTTCTTCGGCCGCATTGGCCGACTTGAAACCAAGCTTCTGGGCAATCTCGGCGCGAGTCGGCGGCATGCCGGTTTCGCTCATATTCGCCTTGATCAACTCCAGCACTTCGGCCTGGCGGGGAGTAAGGGGTTTCATAGAATGGGCACCTGTCTTTTTATACAGCACACTGGCAGTATATACAGTGTAGTGACCAAGGCAAGGCAGAGCTGACATTTGTCGCGACAAACCGCTCATTTATCGCTGTTTTGATCCTGCGCAGCTGACTCATCGTACCTCTCGGCGACAAGGGGCCGTCGATTTGCTATGCTCACGCCGCATTTTTTTGGAGAGCAGACGCACATGTCCCTAGGACAGAAGATTTCCAGAGCCATCTTGCAATGGCCGGTCAGCGGCTTGGTCAATCACAAGAGCCTGCCGGAAAATCCCATCACAGAACTCAATCTGGATCCGGCCAGACCCATCGTCTACGCCCTGAAGACCAGTTCGATCACTGACCTGATGACCCTGCAGCAGTGCTGCGAGGATCTTGGTCTGCCCGGCCCCTTCACCCCGCTGGAGCTTAACGGCCAGCTGCTGCCGCGCTATGTCTGTCTGGATCGTCCGCCTCCCCTGTTTGGCAAACGCAGCAAACCGCTCCCCTTCCTGCAGGAGTTCCACCAGCTGCTGGATCTGCATAAGCAGGATCCCGAACTCGATATCCAGGTGGTGCCCGTCACCCTGTTCTGGGGCCGCGCCCCGGGTCGGGAAGGCGAAGAGGCTTCCGGCTGGAACATCATCAGCAGTCTGGCGCCGAACCGGCTGAAGAAAGCGCTCATCGTGATCCTCAAGGGTCGCGAGAATCTGGTGCGCTTCTCGCCGCCGCTCTCCCTGCGCTATATGGCGGACAAACATGGCACCGACGAAGGGATCGCCCACAAACTGGCGCGGGTGGCTCGCACCCATTTCAGCCGCCAGCAGCTGGCCGCCACCGGTCCGAAACTGCCGAACCGCCACCTGCTGTTCAAACAGCTGCTCGACTCCGAAGTGATCCAGCAGGCGATTGAAGAGGAGGCCCAGCGCGAAGGGATCAGCCTCGAGAAAGCCAAGAAGCGGGCTCACGGCTACATGGACGAGATCGCCTCCGACTTCTCCTATCGGCTGATCCGTCTCGGCGAGAGTTTCCTCGGCTGGCTGTGGAACAAGCTCTACCGCGGGCTCTCCGTCAACGGCGCCGAGAAGGTACGCCAGCTGGCACAAGAGGGACACGAGATCGTCTATGTCCCCTGCCACCGCAGCCACATGGACTACCTGCTGCTCTCCTACGTCATCTATCACCAAGGGATGGTGCCGCCCCATATCGCGGCGGGCATCAACCTCAA
Organism: Aeromonas sp. SER; assembly: GCF_038739615.1. Lineage (NCBI taxonomy): Bacteria > Pseudomonadati > Pseudomonadota > Gammaproteobacteria > Aeromonadales > Aeromonadaceae > Aeromonas > Aeromonas sp. SER. The sequence goes on from NZ_JBCGFC010000024.1 coordinate 15,701, forward strand.
CTTCTGGCCGGCGGGCCCGATTTTCCGCCACGGCGGCGCCTTCTTCATCCGTCGTACCTTCAAGGGCAATCCGCTCTACAGCACGGTATTTCGTGAATACCTCAACCTGCTGTTTGCCAAGGGTTACTCGGTGGAGTTCTTCACCGAGGGTGGCCGCTCCCGTACCGGTCGCCTGCTACCGCCCAAGACCGGCATGCTGGCGATGACTCTGCAGGCGATGATGCGCGGGCTGGACAGACCGGTCACTCTGGTGCCCGTCTATCTCGGTTACGAGCACGTGATGGAGGTGAACACCTACCACAACGAGCTCAAGGGCAGCCGCAAGGAGAAAGAGAGCTTCCTGCAGGTGCTCGGCATCCTGCGCAAGCTGCGCAACTATGGCCGTGGCTTCGTCAACTTCGGCGAACCGCTGACCCTCAACAGCTACCTGAGCGAGCATATTCCCGACTGGAAACAGCACATCGGGGAAGAGGAGCGTCCGGAGTGGATGGCGGGCACCGTCAACGAACTGGCCGAGCTGCTGATGACTCGCATCAACGGGGCTGCCGCGGTCAATGGCCTGACCCTGAGCGCACTGGCACTGCTGGCCGCCGAGCGTCACGCCCTGACCCGCGACGAACTGCAGGCCCAGCTCAACACCTATCTGGATCTGCTCAAGCAGGTGCCCTACAGCCCGCACAGCACCATGCCGGCCGAAGATGCCGCCACCCTGCTGGATCAGGCGATGGAGCTCAACAAGTTCGAGGTGAGCGAGGACAAGCTGGGCCAGATCATCAGTCTCGACCGCTATCAGGCGATCCTGCTGACCTACTACCGCAACAACATCCTCCACCTGTTCGCCATGCCCTCGCTGGTAGCAGCCCTGATCGAGCGCTGCGAAGGGATCTCCCACAGCGAGCTGCTGGCCCGCTGCATCGACATCTATCCGCTGCTCAAGACCGAGCTGTTCCTGCGCTACGAAGAGGATGAGCTGCCGGAGCTGGTCGAGGCCCTGCTGGCCGAACTGCAGCGCCAGCAACTGATCGAAGCGCGTGATGGCGGCTACTGGGTCAACCCGGCCAACCAGATGCGCCTGCTGCTGCTGGCGGAGAGCATTCAGGAGACCCTGCAGCGCTACGCCATCGTGCTGACCCGGGTGCTGGCCCAGCCCCATATCGAGGCGGAGCAGCTGGAAGCGGACGGCCTGATGATGGCAGAACGCCTCGGCACCCTGCACGGCATCAACGCCCCCGAGTTCTTCGACCAGAAGCTGTTCAGCACCCTGATCCACACCCTGCGCAAGGAGGGTTACTTCTCCTCCGACTGCAAGCCGGATCTCGGCCGCTTCCAGGCTCTGGCCGACAACATAGTGCCGCTGCTGAGCAACAAGATCCGCCGTACCATTCAGGCGGGCAACCAGCTCTGATCTGCAACGCAAACAAAGAAGGCCGCATGATGCGGCCTTCTTTTTTATCGGAGTTTGCGCGGGAACAGGTCACGCCAGCAGGTAATCGAGCACCAGGCCGATGAAGATCAGCGCTCCCACATAGTTGTTGTTGAGAAACGCCTTGAAGCAGGCTTCGCGTTCGCGCTCGCGGATCAGCCGCTGCTGGTAGACGAAGAGCACGCCAGCCCCCAGCAATCCCCAGTAATACCAGCCCCCCAGCGCCATCAGCTGGCCAACCACCAGCATGATAAGCAGGGTGCCCAGTTGCAGCGCCCCGATGATCCGCTTGTCGTTGCGGCCAAACAGGATGGCGCTCGATTTGAGACCGAGCTTGAGGTCATCGTCCCGATCCACCATGGCGTACTGGGTGTCATAGGCGATGGTCCAGAGCAGGTTGGCCAGGAAGAGCAGCCAGGCAACGAGGGGTAGAGCGTTGGCCTGCGCCGCATAAGCCATGGGGATCGACCAGGAGAAGGCCAGCCCGAGCACAAACTGCGGGTTGGAGATGAGCCGCTTCATGAAGGGGTAGCAAACCGCCAGCAACAGGCCGATAAACGACAGGCTGATGGTGAGCGGGTTCATGGTCAGCACCAAGGCAAAAGAAATGAGCGCCAACACGAAGAAGAGCGCCAGCGCCTCGCGCGGATCGACCCTGCCGGTCGGCAGCGGGCGCCCGGAGGTACGTTTGACATGGCCATCGAAGTCGCGATCCGCATAGTCGTTGATGACGCAACCAGCCGAGCGCATCAGAAAAACACCCACGGCAAAGACGATGAGATTCCAGAGGTTGGGGACACCACCTGCCGCCAGCCAGAGCGCCCAGAGGGTGGGCCAGAGCAGCAGCAGGGTACCGATGGGTTTGTCGATGCGAGCCAACTGCATATAGGCCAGCCCTCGCTCCTTGGTCAACAGATTCACTCCAGCTCCTTGTTACAAACGAGAGAAGGCAGAAACAGCTCGTGAACCAGCAGTGGCCACGGCCCCAGAAACAGGCGGGAGCGACGCCCCCAGACCACGGCAGCCGGACAGCGGGGATTGGCGGCGATCTCGAAGCGCGCCACTTGCAGATGATCGCGCCGCGCCGGCTCGTGGCCGAATATCCGCTCACCGAGCGGCTGCTCGCCAAGATCGGCCAGCCCGCTTCCCTCCAGCGCCACATCGGCAAACAGGGTCCAGCCCAGAACCGCCGGCCCCCGATCGCCGTGCAGGATCACCTCGCGGCAGATCCCGGCCGGGGTGGGCGCATCCACCAGCCACTGCTCATCGGCAGTGAGAGAGACCTGATGATTGCCAAGCCACTCGACCGAGAAGTGGCTGTTGTGCTGACGCAGCCGCCGGGTCATGGAGCCCGGCTCCAGCAACCAGGGGCGCAGCGAGGCCGGTAATTCACAACTTTCCGGAGCCAGCCAGCTACCCGAGAGCGTGAGGGGAACAGTCAACTCGGACTTCACAGCATCACCATCCAGAGATTTCCGTGTTCAGGTTAAAATCCGGTTTATTATCCGTAAATCAATCGCGAAATGTAAGAACATCCGTGCTTGACGGCCCCGATGGCAGCATCAAAAATGGGGTATCTCTTGCTGATGAGCCATCCATATGAAGCTATTCAAATTTCTGCTGGTGTTGTTGCTGAGCTGCGGTGCACTTCAGGTCTATGCCTCCGGAGGAGAGGAGCCACCCGCAGAGGGAGAGGCGGCCGCCGCTCCCAAACCCGGCTTCTACTACCACCTGCTCGATCCGGACATCATCACCAACTACCTGAGCGATGGCAAAACCCTCGGCTACGTCCGGGTGACGGTAGAGTTGATGGCAGCCAACGAGGGCGACCTCAAGCTGCTGGAGCAGCATGATCCGCTGATCCGCGACGCCATCATCCGCCTGATGGGCAGCAAGAGTGCTGACCAGATCAAGTCTCTGGTCAGCCGCGAAGAGCTGCGCAAGGAGTGCGAAGCCAAGGCAAACGAGCTGCTGGTGAAAGAGACTGGCAAGAAAGCGGTGCGCGAGCTCATCTTCACCAAATTCCTCTACCAGTAACGTTTCATTCGCAAACCCGCCAGCAGGGATTATCCCCGGCTGGCGGGTTTGTCGTTTATTCGAAATGAAAATTGATTACAATACGCCCGTCGAGTCGTAGAGGTAATCGTTATGGGCAGCAAGACCCTGTGTGAGTGGCGCCGCCACGAAATCCCCACTGATCTCAAGGCGCTGCGCAAGATAATCCGCAAACCCAAATTCGTCTGCGGCAAATGTGCCCGCAGTGCCAACGAGAAAGGCTACCTCTGCCAGCCGCTGCGGCTGAAAGAGGAGTAACGCCTCCCCGTCAGGACGTTATTGATCCGTCCACCCCTGCCGTCCCTGCTCGAACAGCCGGCGGGCCTGCATGTCGTTCGGGCAGACACCGCGATACTCACCACCGGAGCGACCGGCCAGATAGAGGTGCTCCGGGCGACAATACCAGGCCAGCCCTTTCTGGCGTCCCTGCTCCCACAGTTCGCTATCCACCTTCTTGCCGCACTGGGCCTGATGGAACTCGACCCGCTCGGCGGTGAACCCCAGCTTGCCATCGGCCTCCCCGACATCGCTCCACACCTTCTCGCAGGGATCGTTGTTGGAGGCGCAGCCACCCAGCAGGGCTGCCAGCAGTATGATGGTGAGTCGCATAGTCATCCTTGAGTGTCGTTTGAGCAGTTTATTCTTATCCAGCCACCCGGTGACCACAAGAGGCACACGCCAGCCCTGTGAGCGCCGCAAAAAAAAATCAGGCGGGCACAATGCCCGCCTGTTCATTCAATGCTGTGGTTCACTGGTCATCGAAAGGGTCATCATCCTGCCAGCTTTCGTCTTCCCACTGATCCAGCTCCTCTTCCCAGGATTCCGGCTCCCAATCATCGTCTGACGAGTCGTAATCCGGCTTGTGTCCACCCATCTTCACTCTCCTTGGATAGTTCACCCGCAATCCAATTCTATCCGGAAATGTCGGGCTCGCCAGTCGTCAGAGTTCAAAGTTTGACCAGAGTGCGCCCCGCGATTTGACCCAGCGTGATGGCCTCGGCAGCCTCGACCACCTGCTCCAGCCCGATCTCGGTAACCGCCTGAGCAAAGAAGCTGGCTGGCAGATCCCGTGCCAGTCGCTGCCAAGCCAATTGACGACGTGCCAGCGGGCACATCACCGAATCGACCCCCTGCAGCCGCACATTGCGCAGGATAAAGGGCATCACGCTGGTCGGCAGATCGAAGCCGCCCGCCAGCCCGCAGGCTGCCACGGCGCCGCCGTAGTTCATCTGGGCCAGCAGTTTGGCCAGTACCTGACTGCCGACGGTATCGATGGCACCGGCCCACAGCTGTTTCTCCAGCGGTTTGGCAGGCTCCAGCAGCTCGCTGCGTGGCACGATGCGGCTGGCACCGAGCGCAGTCAACATGGCACCCTGCTCTTCGGGACGACCGGTCAGCGCCGCTACCTGATAGCCAAGGGCCGCCAGCAGGGCGACCGAGGCGGAGCCCACGCCGCCTGCAGCGCCAGTCACCAGCACCTCACCGCTTGCCGGGGTAATGCCCGCCTCTTCCAGCGCCAGCACGCAGAGCATGGCGGTAAGGCCGGCGGTGCCGATGCACATGGCCTGCCGCTCATCGAGCCCGGCTGGCAGCGGCACCAGCCAGTCGCCCTTGACCCGCGCCTGTTCAGCCATGCCGCCCCAGTGCCCTTCGCCCACGCCCCAACCGGTCAGCACTACCTTGTCGCCGGGCTGATAGCGGCTGTCGGCGGATTCGAGCACGGTACCGGCGAAGTCAATGCCGGGCACCAGCGGCCACTGTCGCACAATCTTGCCCTTGCCGGTGATGGCCAGCCCGTCCTTGTAGTTGATGGAGCTGTAGCTTACCGCTACCCGCACCTCTCCCTCCGGCAACTGGCTCTCGGTCAGTCGGGTCAGGGTCGGAATGGTCTTGCCGTCTTGGTTTTCCAGTAACAGAGCCTTGAACATGGTTGCCTCTTTGATGGGGATTGAAACGGAACGGTTAGCTGCTTTGGCGCTTTTGCAATTCGAACTCGAGGATCCGGGTCGTCTCTTGCACCTCGTCGCCAGCCAGCTTATGCAGGATCATCTCGGCAGCCATGCTGCCCATTTTGCGATAGGGAACCTGAACCGATGTGAGGGCAGGATAACAACTCTTCGCCACATCGGAATCATCAAAACCGGCGATAGCCAGCTTGCCGGGCACGCTCAGGTGCCGTCGTAGGCACTCGAACAGCACGCCGGCCGCCAGCTCATCGTTGACGCAGATAAGTGCATCGAGTTCTGGCCAACGCAGCAGAAACTCCCCCAGCATGGCAGCACCGGTGCTGAAACTGGGCGCCTCCGAGGTATTGATCACCATATCGGGCGAGAGATAGCTCTCCAGCATCGCCTGCTGCCAACCGCGCATGCGCTGCTGCAGCATCCACTGCTCCTGGCGGGCACAGAGAAAACCGATATTGCGGTAACCCCGCTCGATGAGGTGACGGGTCAGACGATAACCGGCCTCCTGATTGGAGCCGCCGACACAGAGATCCATGGGATGGGGTACCAAAGCCCCTACCTCCACCACCGGCAGGCGACTGTTACGCAATAGCGCCTTGTCATCTGGCGACTCAAGGCAACCCAGCACGATCACGGCGGCGGGGTTGTACTGCAACAAATGCTCCAGATGTTCGCTCTGCTGGCGCAGATGCTGGGCATCGCCCAGCACCAGCTGATAACCGGCCTTCATCAAGATGGGTTGCAACCCGGCCATCAATTCGGCACTGGCGCGATCAAGCAGGCTCGGCACTATCACCAGAATCACATGGGAAGTACCCGACGCCAGCGCACCGGCGGCACGATTGGGGATATAGCCGAGCTCTTCCACCGCGGCTTCGATACGTTCGCGCATCTTGTCGGAGACCAGTTCGGGGGTACGCAGGGCACGGGAGACCGTCATGGCCCCCACTCCGGCCAGCTGGGCCACATCGTTGAGGGTCACCCGACCCGTGCTACGGCGCTTTTTCGCTTCTGACATCCATCCCTTCCTCGGCTTGCGGCTGCTCACTTTAAGGCAAAAGAGCGCCACTGACTATTTGCTCAGGGCCGATTCTACTCTCTTTCCCCTACCACAGGGGCAGGATGGCTCCCGTTAATGGGTGAAGTGATAGCGCTATCACAGTTTCATGTTAGCGCTATCTGATAGCGCTAACTTTCGCGATCACCCTCACAGTTTCACCACCGCAAGATCGATAGATTGGCGCCATCTTAACTAGCCGGATCACCACCATGCTGACTCAACTGCTGACCGAGGATGTCATCCGCATCGAACCCGCAGCCCGCGACTGGCGCCACGCCATCGAGCTGGCGACGGCGCCCCTGCTGGCCAATGGCACCATCGAACCCTCCTACGTGGCGGCGCTGTTTCGCTCTCATGAAGAGCTCGGCCCCTACTACGTGCTGGGCCCCGGTCTGGCGATGCCCCACGCTCGTCCCGAAGACGGTGTCAACCGGCTGGGTCTGGGGCTGACCGTCATCAAGCAGGGGGTCAACTTCGACTCCGAGGGCAACGACCCGATCCGGCTGCTGATCACCCTGGCCGCCAGCGACAGCAACTCCCATGTGGAGACCATCGCCCAGCTGGCCGAGCTGTTTATGAATGAAGAGGACGTGGCGGCCATCATTGCGGCCGACACCAAAGACGACATCCTGCGCATTCTGGCGCGCTACTGATCTGCGCCACGGCGCACCTGACAGAGGAAGAGACAATGAAAATTCTGGTTGTATGCGGTCACGGTCTGGGTACCAGCCTGATGATGGAGATGAGCATCAAGAGCATCCTGAAAGAGCTGGCAGTCACCGCCGAGGTGGATCACCGCGATCTGGCCTCCGCCGGCAGCGAAACCGCCGAGATCTTTGTCGCCACCCGCGACATCGCCGAGCAGCTGCAATCCATGGGCGTCAATGGCCGCCTAGTGGCCCTCGACAACATGGTCGACAAGGCCGCGATGAAAGAGAAGCTCGCCACCGCCCTGCGCGAACTGGGCGCCCTCTAAGGATCCTCCATGCGGCCTGCGGGCCGCATCTTCCATTGCCAGGAGCTGACCATGGAATTTTTCAACTTTCTGATGTTTGACGTGCTGTCCGAGCCCGCCGTGCTCGTCGGCCTGATCGCGCTTATCGGCCTGATTGCCCAGAAGAAACCGGTGACCGAGTGCATCAAGGGCACGGTCAAGACCATCATGGGTTTCGTCATTCTGGGGGCCGGTGCCACCCTGGTGATCAACTCGCTGGGTGACTTTGCCGTCATCTTCCAGCACGCCTTCGGCATCAAGGGCGTTGTGCCCAACAACGAGGCCATCGTCTCCATCGCCCAGACCTCGTTTGGCAAGGAGATGGCGATGATCATGTTCTTCGCCATGCTGGTGAACATCCTGATCGCCCGGCTGACTCCGTGGAAATTCATCTTCCTGACCGGTCACCACACCCTGTTCATGTCGATGATGGTGGCAGTGATCCTCTCTGCCGGCGGCATGAGCGGTGTGCCGCTGATCGCGGTCGGCAGTCTGGTGGTCGGCGTCGCCATGGTCTTCTTCCCGGCCATCGCCCACCCCTTCATGAAGCAGATCACCGGCTCAGATGACGTGGCGCTGGGCCACTTCTCCACCTGCTCCTACGTGCTCTCCGCCCTAATCGGCGCCAAGTTCGGCAACAAGGCCCACAGCTGCGAAGATGTGCAGGTGCCGAAAAGCCTGCTGTTCCTGCGCGATACCCCGGTGGCCATCTCCTTCACCATGGGCATCATCTTCCTGGTGACCTCCGCCTTCGCCGGCCCCGAGTTTGTCTCCAGCGTCGCCAAGGGCAAGCACTGGTTCATGTTCTCCCTGATGCAGTCCATCACCTTCGCCGCCGGTGTCTACGTGATCCTGCAGGGTGTGCGGATGGTCATCGCCGAGATCGTACCGGCCTTCAAGGGGATCTCCGACAAGCTGGTACCGAACGCCAAGCCGGCTCTCGACTGCCCCATCGTCTTCCCCTACGCCCCCAACGCCGTGCTGATCGGCTTCCTGTCGAGCTTTGCCGCCGGTCTGGTGGGGATGGCGCTGCTCTACGCCATGGGCCTGACCGTCATCATCCCGGGCGTGGTACCGCACTTCTTCGTCGGCGCCGCTGCCGGGGTGTTCGGCAACGCCACCGGTGGTCGTCGCGGCGCCATTCTGGGCGCCTTCGCCAACGGCCTGCTGCTGCTCACCATTCTGCCGGTGTTCCTGCTGCCGGTACTGGGCGACCTCGGCTTCGCCAACACCACCTTCAGCGACTCCGACTTCGGTGTGGTCGGCATCCTGCTGGGGCTGATCGTTCGCTAATTCCGGTCACCGCCATAAAAAAACGGAGCGCATCGCGCTCCGTTTTTTTATGGCTGAGATGTATGAAAAGCTGACACTCAGTCGTTCTCCAGCGCAGTGAGGCAGTGCGAGAGAGTGCGCGCCAGCGCCCCCTGATTGCGTAGCACCACGGCGCGGGCCTGCTCCCCCATCTCGCGGCGGGCACTTGCATCAGCAAACAGCTGGCTCACCCGCTCGCCCAGCTCGGCGGCGTCGGCCGCAACGGCGGCGCCCCCCTGAGCCACCAGCTGGCGGGTGATGTCGCTGAAGTTGAAGTAGGCGGGCCCCGTCAGGCAGGGCTTGCCAAGCGCTGCCGGCTCCAGCAGGTTGTGACCACCGATCTTCACCAGACTGCCGCCGACGAAGGCCACATCGGCCGCCGCCAGCATCAGCGGCAGTTCGCCCATGGTATCGCCGAGATAGACCTTATCCTCCGCACTCACCGCAGCACCATCAGTGCGCCGCACGCAGCCGTAAGGGGCACACAGCTCGGCCACCCGGTCAAACCGCTCGGGGTGGCGCGGCACCAGAATGAGCAGCGCGTCGGGATGGCGTTTGAGCAGCAGATCGAAGGCGGCCAGCACCTGCTCGTCCTCACCCAGATGGGTGCTGGCGGCGATCCAGACCGGCCGCTCGGCGCCCAGCTGCTGGCGCAGGGCGCGACCTTTGGCCTGCACCTCGTCACCAAACTGGATATCGAACTTGATGGAGCCGGTCACCGCCAGCCGCGAACGCTCGATGCCGAGGCGGGCGAAGCGGTCGGCGTCATCCTGATGCTGGCAGAGCAGATGGGTCAGTGGCCGGCTCAGGGCGTCGAAGGCGCCGTGGAAACGGGCATAACGCTGGCAGGAGCGCTCGGAAAGGCGGGCGTTGATGATGGTCACCGGCAGGTGGCGCGCCTCGCAGGCGGCCAGCCAATTCGGCCACAGCTCGGTCTCCATCACCCAGAGCGCGCGCGGCTTGAAGGTATCGAGAAAGGCGGCAATGGCCCAGGGGTAGTCGAGCGGCGCGTAGCGATGGATCACCAGATCCCCCAGCTTGGCAGCCTGATCGGCACCGGTGCGGGTGGTGGTGGTGAGCAGGATCGGCAGATCGGGCCGCTCCGCCTTGAGGGCGCGAATGAGCGGCGTGATGGCCAGCGTCTCCCCCACGCTCACCGCATGGATCCAGAGCGGCGCCTCCTGTCCGGTGGCGGGCAGCCGCCCGAGATGCTCGGCCCAGCGCTTGCCAAAGCCGGGCTTGCCTTTCTTCGGCTTGTAGAGGGCCAGCAGCGCCAGCGGCAATCCCAGATGGATCAGCAGGTTGTAGAGCAGACGGTAGGGCATCTTACTGACTCTGCTCCAGCTTCTTGCAGGCATCGACCACCTGCTCCGGCGCCAGGTCGATCAGGCACTTGAGATGGCCGAACTTACAGGTGCGCTTGAAGCAGGGGCGACACTCGATGTCGGTGTGAACGATCTCGACCCGATCCGCCAGCGGCGGGGTGTAGAGCGGCGAAGTAGAGCCATAGACGCCCACCAGCGGCCGGTTGAGGGCGGCGGCGATGTGCATCAGGCCGGAGTCGTTGGAGATGACCCGGCTGGCCAGCGCCATCAGATCGATCGCCTCGTGCAGGCTGGTCTTGCCCGCCAGCACGTGGCAGTTGGGGCGGGTCAGCAGGTTGACCCGATCCCGGATGGTGTTGGCTACCGGTACATCCTTGTTGGAGCCGAAGATCCACACCTGCCATCCTTCGTCCAGATGCTGCTGGGCCACCACGGCGTAGTGCCCCTCCGGCCAGCGCTTGGCCGGGCCAAACTCGGCACCGGGGCAGAGCACCAGCACCGGGCGGGCGCGATCCAGCCCCAGTCGCTCCAGCGCCTTGCTCTGGTTGACCAGATCGACGTGCAGAGAGGGGTGGGGAATGGTCGGAATATCGGCCCGGCTCTTCATCTGCTCCTTGGAATAGGCGAGCGCCAGATAGCCCTCCACCATCAGCGGGAAGGCGGACTTGTTGCTGCGCATATCGTTGAGCAGGCCGAAGCGGTGCTCCCCCTTCCAGCCGGTACGCACCGGAATGCGGGCAAACCAGGGGATCAGCGCCGACTTCATGGAGTTGGGCTGGACGATGGCCTGATCGTACTTCTCGGCCGCCAGCTGCTTGCCGAGGCGGCGGCGCGCCACCAGCTTGAAGTCACCGTGGCCAAGGGGCATGGTGATCGCCTTGTCCACCTCCGGCATCCGCTCCAGCAGGGCGCAGCACCAGGCGGGGGCCATCACGTGCAGCTCGCTCTCGGGATGGTTGGCCTTGATCGCCTTGTAGAGACTCTGGGACATCACCATATCGCCGACCCAGGAGGGGCCGATCACCAATATTTTCATTACGCGTCTTCTCTCGGGTCTGGCCCGGCGGTTAATCATCACTGGGCGAGATTATGCCCCAAGAATGGTCGGATAAATAACAGAAGATCCTTGGTAATCGCCTCGGCCAGCCGCCACCCGGGTCATGCCCCGGCCACGCTTTTAGGCTAGAATGGGCGCCAATTCGAGCATGTCCCGCCAGACGGGCAACAACCGAGAGCCCCATTTCGTGAAAAAACCGACTCTGGCTGCCGTTCTGATCGTCAAGAATGAAGCCGACAACCTGCGCAAGTGCCTCGCCTCCCTCGACGGACTGGTGGACGAGATCGTCATTCTGGACTCCGGCAGTCAGGACGAGACCCCGGCCATCGCCGCCGAATTTGGGGCCCGTTTCTTCGTCAATGCCAAGTGGCCCGGCTTTGGCAAACAGCGCCGACTGGCCCAGTCTCATGTGCAGTCCGACTGGGTGCTGTGGCTGGATGCCGACGAGCGGCTCACCCCCGAGCTGAAAACCGCTATCGCCAACGTGATGGCCAATCCGGCCAGCGACACCATCTACTCGCTGCCGCGCCTCTCCTGGGTCTTTGGCCGCTTTATCCGCCACAGCGGCTGGTATCCGGATCGGGTGCTGCGCCTCTACCCCAAGGCACTCACCAGCTACAACGAGGCGCTGGTGCACGAAAAGGTTGAGGTGCGCGCCAACATGAAGATCGTCAACCTCTACGGCGATCTGCACCACTTTACCTATCGGGATCTGGAGCACTATCTGGTCAAATCGGCCGGTTATGCCCGCGCCTGGGCCGATCAGCGCACCGCTCGCGGCAAGAAGGGCTCCCTCAGTCAGGGGCTGATGCACGCCGTCGGCTGCTTCATCAAGATGTACCTGCTCAAGGCGGGCTTCCTCGACGGCAAACAGGGGTTGCTGCTGGCGATCCTCTCCGCCCACTCCACCTTCGTCAAATACGCCGACCTCTGGGTGCGCCAGCAACCGCAGCAGCCGGAATAGCGCCGTCCCCCACCTCACCGCAAGTTCGTCAATTCGCCCCTTGTTCCAGCGGAACAAGGGGCGAATGGCATGGCGGCAGATCGGGCGGAGCCCTTGCAGGGCGCGCAATGGCCATGATGGGTGGCAGCGGGGGTTAGCTCGATCGCTATAAGCTGAATTTATGGGTTTTGCTTAAATGACCCCACTCCAGCTTATACCGGCAGGAACCGTGTCAGCGGGGTGCTGACAGGGCCGCAAAAGGGCTGCCGGGGCAATGTCCGATCTGCTGGTCTGTCAGCGGCGATCATCACCATACAAAAAAGGGCCCCGCGGGGCCCTGTCTGCATTGCTGCATGGGTTACTTGCGCCAGAAGGGCGCCGCCCAGCGGGCCATCTCCGGCACCATGGCCTTGGGATCAAGCTGGCTCATATCCTCCGGATGATCGCTGTCCTCGGGTGGGCTGAAGGCGAGGTGACGCCCCTCGCTGTTGAGGGGCTTCCAGCGCAGCGGGGTGGCTGAGCGGCGCATAGGGAAGAAGCCGATGGTCGGCACGTCGAGCGCCCCGGCGATATGGAGCGGGCCGGTACTACCGGCGATAAACAAAGCGGCGTTGGCCAGCACCTGACAGAACATCGGCAGACCGTCGCTGGAGCGGTAGATCCAGCCGTTACCGCCGTGGGCCAGCAGCTCGGCCGCCAGCTGTTCGGCCATCTTCTCCTCGCCTGGGCCGGCGGTCAGCACGCACTGCAGCTCGGGGCAGGCCTGGTTCAGCTTGATGATGATGCGGGCGTACTGCTCGATGGAGAGGTTGTTGGCCGAGCCACCGCTGCCGGCGTGTACCATCAGCCAGGGGCGGCTGGCATCGAGCTTGAGCTTGGCCGCTAGCTGCTCGCGCACCTGCTGCAGGCTCGCCTCATCGAAACTGAGGAAGGGAGTCTTGGGCTCCACCACGGCGACCTGATGATCGGTCAGGAAGCGACGGATCAACTCCAGATTGTACTCGGACTCCGGCTTCTGGGAGCGGGAGCGGCGCTGCACCAGACGCTGGTTGTAGAGCACCTGCGCCAGCTTGGTCGCCGGCGCCAGCCGGTAAGGGATGTGTGCCTTCCACACCAGCATGGCGTTGCGGGAGTTGGAGAAGAGGCAGATGGACGCGTCGAACGCCGCCGCCTTGATCCGGGCCAGCAGTGCCCGCTGTTGCTCCTTGTCGGCTCGCACGCCCGGATCGATGATCACCTCGTCAATCCAGGGGCAGAGCCGGGCCAGCGGGGCCGTGTAGGCCGGAACCAGGGCAGTCACATGACACTCCATGGAGCCTTTGAGCATGGCGAAGCTCGGCCACGCCAGCATGAAGTCACCAATCTTGTCATTGCGAACGACCAGAATACGTTTCATAAAAAATCCCTTTGCTCCCTGTCACCAATGCAGGGAGGCTTGATGCGCGATGGCGTATTCTTGCCTGATGCACTGCTATTCTCAAGCGACGACCTTATAATGCGCCCAAATTTCCAGGTTGCAGGACCACAAAGATGACTACCAGGGTGATCTATCCCGGGACATTTGATCCCGTTACCAATGGCCACGCCGACCTGATCGGCCGCGCCGCCAAGCTGTTTGACGAGGTGATCGTCGGCGTCGCCAACAGCCCGAGCAAGCGCCCGCTGTTCGATCTGGCGGAACGTGTCCAGCTTGTCCAGCAAGTGACCAGCACGCTTCCCAACGTCAAGGTGGTCGGCTTCTCCGGGCTGCTGGTCGATTTTGCCAAAGAGCATCAGGCCAACGTGCTGATCCGCGGCCTGCGCGCCGTCTCCGACTTCGAGTACGAGTTCCAGCTGGCCAACATGAACCGCCGCCTGATGCCCACGCTTGAGAGCGTATTCCTCACCCCGGCGGAGGAGAACTCCTTTATCTCCTCCACTCTGGTGAAAGAGGTGGCGCTGCACGGTGGCGACATCCGCCAGTTTGTCGACCCCGTGGTGGCGCAGGCCATCGCCGCCAAACAGCAGCAGCGCTAATCCCTCCCCTGATGGGCAGAAACGAACAAGGGCTACCCGCGGGTAGCCCTTGTTGCATCAACGCACTGCACGCCTAGCGGCGGGCAAACTGCTCGCGGATCGCCAGCTCCAGCTGATCGAGCCACTCGTAACGGCGCCGATACATGGCCCGCTTCTTGGAGGCGATCTCCTCCAGCGGCTTGCGCGGCTGCAGCTGCAGGGCGACAAAGTTGGCATCCACATCCTGCGCGCCAAACTCCTGCCACAGCTCGTCGTAATCGGCCTGCAGGTTGGCCTTCTGCTTGCTGCTGTAACGCTTGGCCTGAAACACGTGGGCCCGTTTGCGCACCGCCAGCACCTCGCCGCTGCCCATCGCCAGCGCCAGCTGCTGCACCAGTTGCACCAGCAGGGATTTGGGCCGCAGCCCCTGCCCCTCCTTGGTCAGCTCGCGCACCTTATCCTGCGCGTTGGCCACTCCGGGTTCCGGCCCCTGCATGGAGCCGATCACCAGATGCAGCTGCTCGGCGCTGCCAGCCAGCGAGAAGGCGCAGCTGTAGAGACGCAGCCCTTCGCTATCGATGATGGAGAGGGCCAGCTCGGCCTCGCGGCGGAAGGTGCCGTCATGGCGCAGCACGATGCGGCAATCGCTCTGGGGATAACGCCCCAGCTCGATGCCGCCCGCCAGATAGAGCGGCTCGACCAGCTGCGGATAGCAACTCAGCTGCAGCTGATAGTGGTTTTCCAGCATCTCGGCCCGCTGACGGGCACTGGCACTGGCGAAGCGATAGGGACGCATCGGCTTGTCGAGCAGCTCGGGATAGCGGGCCGGCAACGCTTTGAGCGGCTCGGCCTGAAACAGGGTAAAGACACGGGTCAGCTGCTCGCGGTAAAGCAGGCTGCGCAGCACGAACTTGCCGCGATTGAAGGTCTGACGCTCGCTTCCCTCCGGATAGAGGTAGCTGGCCATGGATTTTGCGCAATAGCGCTCCAGCCGGGATAAATATTCCCAGTCTATTGATTTAACAGTCATTTTTATTTCTCAAACCGCCTGAACGAGCGAGATACTAGAGACAACTGTGCAAATCTTCAACAGCCGGGAAATACGCTGTTACAACTTTCCGCAAATTCGGTGAAAAAGTGCTCTTAACGCTGGCAATGGGAGCAAAATACCGTGGTTCTCTGGCCTATTTTCACTTCGCTCAGCAGGGTCTGACAGTGGAAACAGGGCTGGCCGCCACGGCCGTAAACCTGCAGCTGCTGCACGAAATAGCCCGGCTTGCCGTCGGCACTGGTGAAATCCTTGAGGGTGGTACCGCCCTGTCTGATGGCTTCGGCCAGTACCCGCTTGATCTCGGCCACCAGCTTCTCCAGCCGCTCGCCACTGATATTGCCCGCCGCCCGTTTGGGGTGGATACCCGCCGCAAAGAGCGCCTCGTTGGCGTAGATGTTGCCCACCCCGACCACCACCTGATTGTCCATCAGGAACTGCTTGATGGCAGTGCTGCGCCCCTTGGCGCGCTCACGCAGATAATCGCCATTGAAGGCATCGGTGAGCGGCTCCGGCCCCAGCTTGGCCAGCAAGGTATGCGCCTCGGCCGGGTCGCGAGTCCAGAGCAGAGCGCCGAAACGGCGCGGATCGTTGAGCCGCAGCAGCTTGCCATTCTCCAGCTCGATATCCACGTGGTCGTGCTTCTCGGCCGGGGTGCCGATATCCAGCACCCGCAGGCTGCCTGACATACCCAGATGGAGGATGGCGGTGCCGAAATCGGTCTCCAGCAGCAGATACTTGGCGCGGCGACGCACCCGATGGATCACCAGATCCACCAGCTCCTGAATTTCGCCGGGCACCGGCCAGCGCAGGCGGCCATCGCGCACCACCACTCGGGTGACCTTGATGCCGGTAAGCCAGGGAGAGATCCCCTGCCGGCTGACTTCTACTTCTGGCAATTCAGGCATTGGAACCTCGCAAACAGAGTCGACTGGTGAACAATCAGGGGGCAGGACGCATCAGGTCGCGATACTGCTCGGCAGTGAGGGAGAGCCAGAGGCCGGAGGGGAGCTGAGCACCATACTGGCCACTGTTCTGATAGAGAGCGATCATCTGCGGGTCATTTTGCCCGGCAATCCACACCCTGAGGGTAACGGGGGCACCGCGTACCGCTTCGCCGGGTGGCAGCAGCCAGCCCTGCCAGCGTGCGATATGAGCCGCCAGCTGATTGCTGTCGAGCCCCAGATCCGGCCCACTGCGCCAGCCATGGCCGATCCGCTCAATCTGCCAGCTTGGCCCCTGCCAGGTAAGCACCACCGCATCCTCCGGCAACAGCGGACGCGCGCGTTTGGCGCTGTTCTCCTGCTGGGCCAGTTCCAGCCGGTGCAGCAGGGTGATCACGATCAGTACCACCACGATGATCACGTTGTTCCAGCCTTTGCGGCTCAGTTTGAACATGGCAAGCCTCCCTTTGAACCGGCAGTGTACTGAATTCGGCGCATAAAAAAACCCGGCACAAGGCCGGGTTTTTGGGAATGCAGCATCAAGTAATTACTTGATTTTGCCTTCCTTGTAGATCACATGCTGACGAACAACGGGATCAAACTTTTTGATCTCCATTTTTTCGGGCATGGTGCGCTTGTTTTTGGTAGTGGTATAGAAGTGACCAGTACCGGCGCTGGAGTTCAGGCGAATTTTCTCGCGAATACCTTTAGCCATGATCTAATTCCTTATACCTTAACACCGCTGGCGCGCAGTTCAGCCAGAACCACTTCAACGCCACGCTTGTCGATGATACGCATGCCTTTTGCGGATACGCGCAGGCTTACGAAGCGTTTTTCACTCTCAACCCAGAAACGGTGAGTGTGCAGGTTCGGCAGGAAACGACGCTTGGTAGCGTTGTTAGCGTGCGAACGGTTGTTACCAACTGCCGGGCGCTTGCCGGTTACTTGGCATACTCTAGACATGTCAGTCTCTCCAAATCTTACTTCATTGCTCGAGCAAATATCTGCCCCGCTGGCCTTCGATTGCGGGGCAAACAGAAGGCGGCATTTTATACAGCATCCGTGATCAAAGATCAACTAATACGGTGCCAGAGCACAGTTATAGCCAACCGCGCTCGGCAAAAGAAACCGTGATGCCATCACCGATCACCAAGTGATCCAGCACTCTGATATCGATCAGGGCCAAAGCGGCCGTGATCCGATCCGTGATCTGGCGGTCGGCCCTACTGGGCTCGGCGACGCCGGACGGGTGATTATGCGCCAGAATCACCGCGGCTGCATTATGTTTGAGCGCGATCTGCACGATTTCTCTTGGCCAGACGCTCGCCGAATCGATTGTGCCGTAAAAAAGCTCAACAAATTGAATGACTCTGTGCTGATTGTCGAGCAGCAGCAGGGCAAACACCTCGCGCGGCCGATCCCGCAACTGGGCTTGCAGATAGTCGCGGGTCAGCTGGGGCGAGGTGAGGGCATCACCCCGTTGCAACTGCTGCGCCAGATGGCGCTTGGCCATCTCCAGCACAGCCTGCAACTGGGCATATTTGGCCGGGCCAAGGCCATGGGCCTCGCAGAAAGCGCGCTGATCCGCGCCCAGCAGATTGCGCAGCGATCCGAACTGATTCAACAGGTTACGGGAGAGATCGACCGCACTCAGGCCATTGACGCCGGTGCGCAGGAAGATGGCGAGCAGCTCGGCATCGCTGAGCACCGTCGGCCCCTGTCGCAGCAGCTTCTCTCTGGGGCGTTCATCTTCCGGCCACTCCTTGATGCTCATTTGTCTCTCCTCTCTCCCTGTTGAGGAAAAACATAGCAAATATTTGCGTGTTCCCCGCCACAACCCCTTGATGCCAACCCCTGTCGTCATCCCCTGCCTGTGGTATCTTAGCCGACCAGTCAAAGTGAGCCGGATAGAGAAACAGCAGATGAGATTGGCCGATAAACGCATCCTGTTGGGTGTCAGCGGCGGGATCGCCGCCTACAAGAGTGCCGAGCTGGTACGCCGTCTGAAAGATCAGGGTGCCGAAGTGCGGGTGGTGATGACCCGCTCCGCCAAGGAGTTCATCACGCCGCTGACCCTGCAGGCGGTCTCCGGCCATCCGGTGGCGGACAGCCTGCTGGATCCGGCTGCCGAAGCGGGCATGGGTCATATCGAGCTGGCCAAGTGGGCCGATCTGGTATTGATCGCCCCCGCCAGCGCCAACCTGATGGCCCGTATGGCGGCCGGCATGGCCGACGAACTGCTCACAACCCTCTGTCTGGCCACCCCGGCACCGGTCGCCCTGGCGCCCGCCATGAACCAGCAGATGTACCTCAACGCAGCCACCCAGGCCAACCTCAAGACCCTGGCCAGCCGCGGCATCCTGCTGTGGGGGCCGGACTCCGGCAGCCAGGCCTGTGGCGATGTGGGCCCGGGCCGGATGCTGGATCCCCTCGAACTGGTGGAGCGCTGCTGCCAGCAGCTGGCCGCCGAGCCCTTGCTGGCGGGCGTCAAGCTGCTGCTGACCGCCGGCCCGACCCGCGAGGCGCTCGATCCGGTGCGCTACATCAGCAACCACAGCTCCGGCAAGATGGGCTATGCCATCGCCCGCGCCGCTCGTGAAGCGGGCGCCGAGGTGACGCTGGTGAGCGGCCCGGTTGCACTGGCCACTCCGGCAGGCGTCACCCGCGTCAATGTCGAGAGCGCCGAGCAGATGCATCAGGCGGTGATGAGCCGGGTGGGAGAATGCGATCTCTTCATCGGTTGCGCCGCGGTGGCCGACTACCGCCCCGAGCAGGTCGCCAGCCAGAAGATCAAGAAGACCGGCGATAACGACCAGATGGTGGTGAAGCTGGTGAAAAATCCCGACATCATTGCTGCCGTCGGCGCCCTTCCAGACAAACCCTTCACTGTCGGATTTGCCGCCGAAACCGTGGATGTGGAACAATACGCCCTCGATAAATTGCAGCGAAAGCGGTTGGACATGATCGCCGCCAACGATGTATCCCGCGAGGGGCAAGGCTTCAACGCCGATGACAACGCCCTGACCGTGTTCTGGCAAGGGGGCCAGGCGCCTCTGCCGCTGGCCGACAAGCTGACGCTGGCCCGTCATCTGGTTGCCCTGATTGCGTGTCACTATCGGCGCTAAGCGTCCCGAAAGAACAAGACTCACGGCGCCCCGCCTTGCCAAGAGGGGCGCCAACACAAGATCCAACTGAAAAAGCGATTCATGACAACACAAATTGAACTGAAGATTCTGGATGCCCGTATCGGTACCGAGTACCCGCTACCCGCCTACGCCACCCCCGGCTCTGCCGGCATGGATCTGCGCGCTTTGCTGGATGCGCCGCTGACTCTGGCTCCGGGCGATACCACTCTGGTACCGACCGGTCTGGCCATCCACATCCAGGATCCGGGTCTGTGTGCCACCATTCTGCCCCGCTCCGGTCTCGGCCATAAGCACGGCATCGTGCTGGGCAACCTGGTCGGTCTCATCGATTCCGACTATCAGGGTCAGCTGATGGTTTCGGTCTGGAACCGCGGCAAGGATGAGTTCACCATGCAACCCGGCGAGCGTATCGCCCAGCTGGTGATCATGCCGGTAGTTCAGGCCAGCTTCCAACTGGTCGATGAGTTCAACCAGAGCGAACGGGGTGAAGGCGGTTTTGGTTCTTCTGGTCGCCAATAACAGACCACACCAGCCTGATGGGCGGTGCCTAATAACAGAATCAAGCCATTGTTTTTTTAGGGGAATCCATGGCAAGCAGTAATCAGAAACAGAGTCGGCGCGATCAGATCCTGCAGGCGCTCGCCCATATGCTGGAAACCAGTCCCGGCCAGCGCATCACCACGGCCCGTCTGGCGGCCGAGGTCGGCGTCTCTGAAGCAGCCCTCTATCGACACTTTCCAAGCAAGGCGCGGATGTTCGAGGGGCTGATCGACTTTATCGAGGATTCCCTGCTGTCACGGGTCAATCTGATCATGGCGGAAGAGAAAGACACCATGGCTCGCTGCCACCACATCCTGCAGCTGCTGCTGGTGTTCGCCGAGCGCAATCCCGGCATCACCCGCATCCTCAACGGCGATGCCCTGCTGGGCGAGCATGACCGGTTGCGGGATCGCATCAGCATCCTGTTTGACAAGCTGGAGACCCAGATCAAGCAGGTACTGCGCGAGAAGCGGCTGCGTGAAGGTCAGGGCTTCCAGCTCGACGAGACCATGCTGGCCAATCTGCTGCTGGCCTATACCGAGGGCCGCATCAGCCAGTTCGTGCGTTCCGAGTTCAAGCTCAAGCCGACCGCCGGCTTCGAGGATCAGTGGCAGTTTATCCGCAGCCAGCTCCTGCAGAGCTGAGCGGCAGCGCTTTTCACCGAGCATGAAGAAGGGAGGCCTTGGCCTCCCTTCTTTTTTGTGGCAGCTTTTTATGGCAGTAAAATAAGCACCAGATGCGACCCGGACTGTCGCGCTGCGATGTTAGATTCATGCGCCATAAACCTTTAGCACCCGAAAGGACATCCTATGGAACCCGAAATCATTACCGAAGCGCAGACCTGGCTGGTCAATAACCAGGGCCTGCTGATCGAGTATGCCGTCAACATCGCGGCCGCCCTGCTCACCCTGCTGGTCGGCTATATCGCAGCCAATCTGCTCAGCGGTGGCGTGGTAAAAGTGATGCAGGCGCGCAAGCTCGACACCACAGTCACCCACTTCGTCGGCAGCATCCTCAAATACGCCATTCTGGTGTTCGTGGTGATCGCCGCGCTGGGCCGGGTCGGGGTGCAAACCGCCTCTTTCGTCGCCATCATCGGTGCCGCCGGTCTGGCCATCGGTCTGGCGCTGCAAGGCTCGCTCTCCAACTTTGCCGCCGGCTTCCTGCTGATCATCTTCCGCCCCATCAAGGCGGGC
Organism: Aeromonas sp. SER; assembly: GCF_038739615.1. NCBI lineage: Bacteria > Pseudomonadati > Pseudomonadota > Gammaproteobacteria > Aeromonadales > Aeromonadaceae > Aeromonas > Aeromonas sp. SER. Next base: position 36,702 of record NZ_JBCGFC010000024.1, read on the forward strand.
GAGTTTATCGAAGTGGCAGGCACGTCTGGCGTGGTGCAATCCGTTCAGCTGTTCACCACCACCCTCACCTCCGGTGACAACAAGATGGTGGTAGTACCGAACTCCGCCATCCTCAACGGCACCATCGTCAACTACTCCCGCATGGATACCCGCCGCGTCGATATGACCTTTGGTATCGGCTACGGCTCCGACCTGCGCAAGGCCAAGCAGATCCTCGAGCGTCTGGTGAACGAAGAGCCGCGCATCCTGAAAGAGCCGGCCGCTACCATCGCCGTTGCCGCGCTGGCCGACTCCTCGGTCAATATCGTGGTGCGCCCGTGGGTCAAGACCGGCGACTACTGGGGGGTCTGGTTCGACTTCCACGAGAAGGTGAAACTCACCTTTGATGCCGAAGGGATCGAAATCCCCTTCCCGCAGATGGTGATGCACATGCAAAAACCGCAGGCGTGATCGCGGTAAAGCAGCAACCCACAATGCCAGCCTTCGGGCTGGCATTGTCATTTCTGGCGCGCCATCCGCTGCATAATCAGGCCGGCGGAATGAAAACAATTTCAGAGCTGCGGGCCAGCCCCAATCATGAGCGAGCGCAAGATCCCCCTTGCTTTCGTGACTCATAATCCCGATGTTCTGGTTGTATACTCCCGACGGTTGCCCCATTGCGGTAAAAGACAATCGGTAAAACTCTGTTACACGGGCCGCCCGGCCGGCTCGCTATAATGCTCGGATAATAAGGTTTGGCGGGACCTTGCCTGCAAGGTTCAAACACAACTTGGCATTTCAGGAATCCTATGAAAAACATCAATCCAACCCAAACCCAGGCCTGGCAGGCACTGGAAGCCCACTTTGCAGCAAACAAAGAGACCCGACTCAAGGATCTGTTCGCGCAGGACCCGAAGCGCTTTGACAAGTTTTCCCTGACCTTCGGCGGCGACATCCTGGTTGATTACTCGAAGAACCTGATCACCGAAGAAACCCTCAAGTTGCTGGTTGATCTGGCCAAAGAGACCGATCTTCGCAGCGCGATCGATGCCATGTTCAATGGCGACAAGATCAACATGACCGAAGGGCGCTCCGTACTGCACGTGGCCCTGCGCAACCGCTCCGACCGCCCCATCGAGTGCGACGGCAAGGACGTGATGCCGGAAGTGAACGCCGTACTGGCCAAGATGAAGGGCTTCTGCGAGAAGATCATCTCCGGCGAGTGGAAAGGCTACACCGGCAAAGCGATCCAGCACGTGGTCAACATCGGTATCGGTGGCTCCGATCTGGGCCCGGTGATGATCACCGAGGCACTGCGTCCCTACAAAAACCACCTGCGGATGCACTTCGTATCCAACGTCGATGGCACCCATATCGCCGAGACCCTGAAGAAGATCGATCCGGAAACCACCCTGTTCCTGGTGGCCTCCAAGACCTTCACCACCCAGGAGACCATGACCAACGCCCTGACCGCCCGCGACTGGTTCATCAACATCGCCGGTGACAAGGCCCACGTTGCCAAACACTTCGCTGCCCTCTCCACCAACGGCAAGGCCGTGGCCGAGTTCGGTATCGACACCAACAACATGTTCGAGTTCTGGGACTGGGTTGGCGGCCGCTACTCCTCCTGGTCTGCCATCGGCATGCCCATCGCCCTGTCTGTCGGTTTCGAGAACTTCGAAGCCCTGCTGCAAGGCGCCTTCGAGATGGACATGCACTTCGCCACTGCCTCCTATGAGCAGAACGTGCCGGTGCTGCTGGCGCTGATTGGCCTGTGGTACAACAACTTCTACGGTGCCGAGTCCGAAGCCATCCTGCCGTACGACCAGTACATGCACCGCTTCCCTGCCTACTTCCAGCAGGGCAACATGGAATCCAACGGCAAATACGTGGATCGCAACGGCAAGCCGGTTGACTACCAGACCGGCCCCATCATCTGGGGTGAGCCGGGCACCAACGGCCAGCACGCCTTCTACCAGCTGATCCATCAGGGCACCAAGCTGATCCCCTGTGACTTCCTGGCGCCAGCCATCAGCCACAACCCGATCGGTGACCACCATCCGAAACTGCTGGCCAACTTCTTCGCCCAGACCGAGGCGCTGGCCTTCGGCAAGAGCAAGGAAGAGGTCGAAGCCGAGTTCCTAGCTGCAGGCAAAACCCTGGAGCAGGTCAAGGATCTGGTGCCGTTCAAGGTGTTCGAAGGCAACCGCCCGACCAACTCCATCCTGTTCAAGAGCCTGACCCCGAAAACGCTGGGTGCCCTGATCGCCATGTACGAGCACAAGATCTTCGTACAGGGCGCAATCTGGAACATCTTCTCCTTCGACCAGTGGGGCGTGGAGCTGGGCAAACAGCTGGCCAACAAGATCCTGCCGGAGCTGGGGAACAACGAGGCTGTCACCAGCCACGACTGCTCCACCAACGGTCTGATCAACACCTGGAAAGCGTGGAAAGCCTGATTTATCCAGCCTTTCTGAATGCAAAAGCCCCGCTCGATGAGCGGGGCTTTTTTATGACTGTCAGGCTGATTGTTCTGGCTGGCCGGTCGGGTGTCCAGTCCGACCGGCGACGGGGATCGTCATCCCCGCCCCTTCATCACCCAGCCCGATGCTGACTTAACCGCCAACAGCGATGCGTTTCATGTCTTTCATGTAGCCACGCAGTACCTGACCGATCTTCTCGATCGGGTGGTTGCGAGTCGCTTCGTTGGCCGCCAGCAGCGCCAGGTTATCCACGCTCTGCCCTTCCGCCTTGCTGGCACCCAGATCGCCCGCTTTCAGGGTCGGCATGAAGCGCTCGCGCAGCAACGGCACGGCGGCGTTGGCGAACAGGTAGTTGCCGTACTCGGCGGTATCGGAGATGACCACGTTCATCTCGTACAGACGCTTGCGAGCAACTGTGTTGGCGATCAGCGGCAACTCGTGCAGGGATTCGTAGTAGGCAGACTCCTCGTAGATACCGGAAGCCACCATGGTCTCGAACGCCAGCTCGACACCCGCCTTGACCATGGCCACCATCACCACGCCATTGTCGAAGTACTCCTGCTCGGCAATCTTGCCAGCGAACGCCGGCGCATTTTCGAAGGCAGATTTGCCGGTCTCTTCACGCCAGGTGAACAATTTGACGTCATCTTCTGCCCAGTCGGCCATCATGCCGCGGGAGAACTCACCGGCGATGATGTCGTCCATATGCTTCTCGAACAGCGGGCGCATCAAGGTCTTGAGCTGCTCGGAGAGCTCGAAGGCGCGCAGCTTGGCCGGGTTGGAAAGGCGATCCATCATCAGGCTGATGCCACCCTGTTTCAGGGCTTCGGTGATGGTCTCCCAGCCGAACTGGATCAGCTTGCCGGCGTAGGCCGGGTCGGTGCCTTCGGCAACCAGCTTGTCGTAGCAGAGCAGGGAACCGGCCTGCAGCATGCCGCAGAGGATGGTCTGCTCGCCCATCAGGTCAGATTTCACTTCCGCCACGAAGGAGGACTCCAGCACGCCGGCACGGTCGCCGCCGGTAGCAGAGGCCCACGCCTTGGCGATGGCCATGCCTTCGCCTTTCGGGTCATTTTCCGGGTGAACGGCGATCAGAGTCGGTACGCCGAAACCGCGCTTGTACTCTTCACGCACTTCGGTACCCGGGCACTTGGGCGCCACCATCACGACGGTGATGTCGGAGCGGATCTGCTGACCCTCTTCCACCACGTTGAAGCCGTGGGAGTAACCCAATGCGGCGCCCTGCTTCATCAGCGGCATCACGGTTTTCACTACGTCGGAATGCTGTTTGTCCGGGGTCAGGTTGAGCACCAGATCGGCGGTCGGGATCAGCTCTTCATAGGTGCCGACCGCGAAGCCGTTGTCGGTAGCCTTCTGCCAGGAGGCGCGCTTCTCGGTGATGGCGGCCTTGCGCAGGGCGTAGGAGATATCCAGCCCGGAGTCGCGCATGTTCAGACCCTGGTTCAGCCCCTGGGCACCACAGCCCACAATCACCACCTTCTTGCCCTTCAGCACGTTGCAGCCGTCCGCGAACTCTTCGCGCTGCATGAAACGACACTTGCCCAGCTGGGCCAACTGCTGACGCAGGTTCAAGGTGTTGAAATAGTTAGCCATGGTGATTGCTCCGTTCGATTGATTCCATGCCGGGTAGCGGCGTTGTCTGAACCACTATAGCGCGGGACACTTATTGCCTGAACTGATATATTCGAAACAGTACGTTGCAATAATTGAAACGTTAATCCTTCATAATTGCCTGCTGAATGTACCGCGAGATGGCAGAAACAAGCCGCCAACCGCTGGATATTGGGCACACATGCCGCGCCAGGAGCTGAAAGATGGACCTTCGCAATCTCGAGCTGTTTCTCCACCTCGCCGACTCCCTCCACTTCGGCAAGAGCGCCGATGCCATGGCGGTCAGCCCCTCCACCCTGAGTCGCGCGATCCAGCGGCTGGAGCAGGAGACCGGCTGCATCCTGTTCGAGCGGGACAACCGCTCGGTGCGGCTCACCCCAGCGGGCGAGAAGCTGCGGGAGTTTGGTGGCGGCCTGTTGCAGGAGTGGCGTCAGCTCAAGCAGGAGCTCAAACGCAGCGATGAACCGCTGCAGGGGCGGCTGCGGGTCTTCTGCTCGGTCACCGCCAGCTACTTTCTGCTGCCCGAGGTACTGGAGCGCTTTCGCCGCCGCTACCCCCAACTGGAGATCAAGCTGGAGACCGGCGACCCGGCGCTGGCGGTGGACAAGATCCTGGCCGACGAGGCCGATCTCGCCATCGCTGCCCGCCCCGACGCCCTGCCCGCCAAGCTGGAGTTCGCCAGCCTGCAGCAGGTGCCGCTGGTCTTTATCGCGCCGCGCAACGCCCCGCAACTGAACCTGTGGTTCCGTCAGGGAGAACCTGATTGGGAGCAGCTGCCGGTCATCCTCTCCGAGCAGGGCTTGGCCCGCAAACGCAGCGATCAGTGGTTTCGCAACAAGGGGATCGCCCCCAACATCTACGCCGAAGTGGCGGGTAACGAGGGGATCGTCGCCATGGTGGCGCTCGGTTGTGGTGTGGGGCTGGTGCCGGCGGCGGTGATCGACCACAGCCCGCTCGGCGACAAGGTGCGGATCATCGACCTCAAGCCCGCCTTCAAGCCATTTGATGTGGGGATCGGGGTGCTCAAGAAGCGACTGGAAGAGCCGCTGATCCGCGCCTTCTGGGATACGGCACAGAACCAGAACTCACTGCGCTGAGACGGGCTGGTAGATGAGCGTCGGGTCGGCCATCATCTTGCGACTCGACAACGGCAGATCAGGGTTGTTCAGCTCGAGGCGCTGCCGCTGGTCGAGCTGCAAACGGCGGATGGTGCTGCCAAACCCCTCCTCGAAGATCCGGTCAAAATCCCCGGTTTGCCGCGCCCGCTGCAGGCCAAGCTCGATGCGCTGCGCCAGCTCCGGATATTTGGGCGAAACAAAGAAGAGCAGCGCCAGCGGATAGCGAAACACCAGATGGGGCTCGATGGCCAGATCCGGGTGCTGTTTCAGCTCATCCTCGACCTCAATGACGGAGCGCAAAAAGCAGTCGAAACGCTGCTTGCGCAACATGTTGAACAACGCTTCGTAGAGGTTGCCCGCCATCACATTGAGGCCGTTGGCCCTCAGCAACTGGGTGTCAGGCCAGGATCTGTGCTGGCCGATGATGAGCCCGGAGTGGCGCCAGTCGGCCAGCGAATGAATGGCGGCAAAGCGCCCCTCATCCCCCTGCCGGATCAGGCAAACCCGCCAGCCGAGCAGCCCTTTGGCCAATGGAATGTGTACCGCCAGCAGATCCCTTTCCCGCTCCTCGTCGGGGGCAAACACTCCGACCTGAACCAGCTCGCCGCTGTGCAGCTCTTTCACAGTCCGCCCCTGTTCCATCGGCGGGCTGGAGACCAGCTGGTAGGGGCCATATTCAGGCACCGTCAGATCGAGGGAGAGCCGCAACAACTGCACCACTGCCGGGTTGGGATGCTCCAGCAGCAGATTCCAGGCGCGGATCGACTGCACGGCAGCCGACGCATCCGCCGCCCACAGCCACAACACCATGCACCACAATCCGACTCGCTTCATTCCCTGCACCATCCAAGCGCCATGCTTCTGGTCATACTATAACGCCAGCCAAGGGCCTGATGCGGCGTTCGCTGCCAGATGTGTGAACCTTCTCCTGTCCCGTCTCATGTCAGAAGTGACAATAGGCAAACCGGGCAAGGGATCGCAGACTGAATATTCGCCATCATCGAACTACATCAGGGAGGAGCGCCATGAAACAGCATCTGGTCGAGATCAAGGGTTCAACCCTGTTTGAGGAGTATTTGCAAAGCATGGGTCTGCCCAGCACCTTGCTGGACAGGGAGCAGGAGATCTATCTGCAGGAGCGTCACCTCGGTGCCATCCGCCGGGTACAGGGGGAGCTGCGCTTTTACCTGCGCGCCAACGCCCTCAACAAACGGTGATCGGGAGCCGGTCACAGAACCTGCAACAAAGAGGTATTAGACTGGTATCTTCCCCCTTTCGACGGGAGTGCCCATGAACGCAAGCGGTCTGGATCGGCTGTTCAAACCCCAATCAATCGCCATCATCGGCGCCTCGACCGATCCGCACAAAGCGGGCCATGTCATCGTCCGCCACCTGCTGGCGGGCCACTTCAAAGGGCCCATCCTGCCGGTCACCCCGCGCAGCAAAGCAGTGGCCGGCGTGCTGGCCTATCCCGACATTGCCAGCCTGCCACTGGCTCCGGATCTCGCCATCATCTGCACTCGCCGGGAACGGGTCATCCCCCTGCTGGAGGCGCTTGGCCAGAAGGGAGCGGGCGCAGCTATCATCCTCGCCGCCGATTTTTCACAAGATGAGCGGCAGGAGCTAAAACGGCTCTGCAAGCAATATGGCATCCGCCTGCTCGGCCCCAACAGCATGGGGATGCTGCTGCCCGGTCAGGGGCTCAATGCCAGCTTTTCACCGATTGCCGCCAAGCCCGGGCAGGTCGCCTTTCTCTCCCAGTCTGCCGCGGTCAGCACCACCATTCTCGACTGGGCCAAGCAGCATGAGCTGGGATTCTCTGCCTTCATCTCCCTTGGCGATCACTGCGACATCGACTTTGGCCAGCTGCTGGATCAACTCTCCCGCGACAGCGTGACCCGCGCCATCCTGCTCTATATGGACAAGCTGCACGATGCCCGCCATTTTCTCTCGGCAGCGCGAGCCGCCTCGCGCAACAAGCCGATCCTGGTGCTCAAAAGCGGACGCCACGATCCGGCCCACGGCCTCGACAACGTCTATGATGCCGCCATCCGCCGCGCCGGCATGTTGCGGGTACGGGATACCCACGAGCTGTTTGCCGCAGTGGAAACCCTCAGCCACTCCATGACCCTCAAGGGCGAGCGGCTCGCCATCATCTCCAATGGCCGCGGGCTGGCCAATATGGCAGTGGATGTGCTGCTGGAGCGGGGCGGCAAACTGGCACGCCCACCGCTCGATATCGGCAGCGATGCCACCATCGCCACCTATCAGGAAGCGCTGGACAACCTGCTCGGGGAAGAGGGGATCGATGCCATCCTGATCATTCATGCCCCCTCCCTTACAGCCCCCAGCGCACCGCTGGCCAGCCACCTTATCGCCCACCTGAAACAGCACCCCAGAGCTCGCCGTTTCAATATCCTCACCAACTGGGCAGGCGAGTACTCGGCGCAGGAGGGGCGCAAACTCTTTACCGAAGCGGGCATCCCGACCTACCGTACCCCGGAAAGCGCCATGGCCGCCTTCATGCATATGGTGGAGTACCGCCGCAACCAGAAGCAGCTGATGGAGACCCCCGCCTCCCTGCACGGCAACCAGCTCAATATCGAGCTCTGCCAGCAGCTGATCCGCCAGGCGCAGGAGCGCAAACAGCTGAGGCTGGATACCCATCTCGCCCACCCCATCTTGCAAGCAGCCGGGCTCGCGACCCTGCCCACCTGGATCGTCACCGATGCCATCGAGGCAACCCTGACTGCCGAGCAAATCGGCTACCCGGTGGCAGTCAAACTCCGTTCGCCCGATATCCTGCACAAATCTGCCGTGCATGGTGTGGTGCTCAATCTGCGTACCTCGGCCGAGGTGGCGCAAGCTGCCGATGCCATTCTGGACAGGGTGAAACAGCACGATCCCGGCGCCCGCATTGAAGGGTTGCTGGTACAGCGCATGGCGCGGCGCAGCGGTGGCCTTGAGCTGCGGGTTCGAATCCAGCAAGACGCCATCTTTGGCCCTGTCATCCTGCTCGGTGAATCGGGCGCGGAGCCACAGGAGATGGTTGCAGCGCTGCCACCGCTCAATCAGGCGCTGGCCCGTTACCAGATCATCGGTGCGCTCAAGAGTCGCAAGATCCGTGAACATGCCACTCCGGATCGGCTGGATATCGATGCCCTCGGTCAGGCGCTCTGCCAGCTATCCGAACTGCTGCTCGCCTTCCCGCAAATACAGGAGCTGGATCTTCATCCGCTGCAAGCCTGTGGCACCGAGATGGTAGTGCTGGATGCCAGCGTCACGCTGGCCGACCCAACACTTTCCCCCGCCAGTCGCCTAGCGATCCGCCCCTACCCGACCGAGCTGGAAGAGGGAGCCTGGCTCAAGGATCAGAGCCATGTTCTGCTGCGTCCCATTCGCCCGGAAGATGAGCCGGCCCACAAACAATTCGTGCTGCGGGTCTCCGATGAGGATAGGTACAAACGCTTCTTCGCCGACGTGGGTGAGCTGGGCCATGAAGAGCTGGCCCGCATGACCCAGATCGATTACGACCGTGAAATGGCCTTTGTCGCCGTAGGGCAGGATGGGGAACGCAAAGATCAGATTCTCGGGGTGGTGCGCGCCATTTCGACGCCGGATCTCAGCGATGCCGAGTTTGCCATTCTGGTTCGTTCCGACCTGAAAGGACTGGGGCTCGGCAAACTGATGATGGAGAAGATCATCCGCTACGCCTGCGAGCAGGGGATCGGCCAACTCTCCGGCATGACCATGCCAAGCAATCGCGGCATGGTGACCCTCGCCAAACGACTCGGCTTTACCATTGATGTCCAGATGGAGGAGGGGGTGGTCAATATGGCTCTTCCCTGTGGGGCTGTAGCCCAGTGATGGGGATGGGTGGCTGCGAGCAATCCAGTACAAATGGTTGCGAATCATCCGAAAAATGACCGCAATTACACACCAAAAGGAGGGA
>NZ_JBCGFC010000025.1:0-35722 GCF_038739615.1 Aeromonas sp. SER
GTAGCTTCTTGAGCAAAGCGGCCTTCCGTTCACTTGAATAACGAGCCATTCGACACTCTTTATCCTCCCCCGGTCTTCACTTGTAGATAGATCAGATCAGGCGACAACTATCCTGACACCGGGGGGGGTCAATAAGCGGGAGCTAACCCGCGTTCGGCTTGGCCCTTTGCCTCAAATCGGAGGGGCATTGGCAACCAGGGTGACCAGCGGATTGCCCCAAGCGGCGGCCAGATTGATTCACCAGCGAAACAGCATTAGCCAACTTGGTTGCAACAGCGTAACAATCTTGGGCTGTTTGTCACTGGTGGCTGAAGACTCTTGTGGCATAATTCCTTTCCCGAACATCCGAACACGCTTCGCTATTCGTGCATACGGGCTATTCGAAATTACAGCTAATGTGTTGGAGTATTTTCATGACTTTAATCACTGAAATGACTGCTTCGGAAGCAAGAGATTTTTTCTTGAAACACACCAGTTATTGCGGTTTTCCTCTCCCGGTCTACTTTAACTTCCAGAATCTTCTTAAAAATGTAAGCAATGCCCTGAATAAAAAACAAAATGGCATAAATGACATTGGTTATAAAAATGCTTGTGAATATAGCGGGGCTAATTACACTCTACAGACAAATAAAGATGGTCATTATTCATGGCGTCCATTCGAACTGATTCATCCCGCTATTTACGTCCATCTAGTTCATGAGCTTACTAAAGAGGATGAATGGGAGCTATTATTAAAAAGGTTTAAACAATTTAAAACCAACAAGAAAATAGTCTGCGTAAGCTTACCAAGAGAGTCTGAAGATGACTGTAAGTCTGACACTGCTGAGAGTGTCATGGGATGGTGGCGTAATGTAGAACAACAGTCCATCAACAACGCTCTTGATTTTAAATATTTATTCACTACCGATATAGCTAACTTTTATCCATCAATTTATACCCATTCAATTCCTTGGGCAATTCATACCAAGAGAGTTGCAAAAAACAATAGAAACTTTAATGCAAACCTAGGAAACCGAATAGATCATGCTTTACGCCAGATGCGCTGGGGTCAAACAAATGGCATACCTCAGGGTTCAGCATTAATGGACTTTATAGCGGAAATAGTGCTCGGCTATTGTGATAAACTTCTAAGTGAAAAGCTAAGAAAAGAAAATATCACTGACTACAATATTATTCGATACCGTGATGATTACAGAATATTCACCAATAGCAAGGAGGATGCAGAGGCAATAGCTAGGTATCTTACTGTTATTCTTCAAGGGGTGGGACTACAGCTGAATGTATCTAAAACTTCATTATCTGAAGACATAATATTAAGTTCAATGAAACCTGACAAGCAAGATGCATTAATGCTATTTGGTAAATCCATTTTTTCTACAACCATTCAAAAAACACTGTTGAAATTATCTATTTTCTCAAGACGACACAAAAACTCTGGACAACTTCAAAAGCAACTCGCAAAAATAAATAAACGACTAGAGAGGATGCCGAAACTTAAAGAAGATGTTAAACCTATTGTGAGCATCATCACCGATATTATGATTAACAACCCGAGAGCTTTTTCCTCTTGCGCATTGGTATTAAGCAATGTACTTAAATTCATCCCAAATGATACTGATAAGCTAACTTTATTAAATAAAATAAAATCAAAGTTCGAACCAATATTAGGGACGGGGATTTTAGATATCTGGTTACAACGAATCTCATTCCATATCAATCAAGATATAGAATATCAAGAGCCACTCTGCTCTATTGTATCTGGTAAGTATAATGTACCTCATGAGCATATATGGAATTCCAAGTGGGTCACAGATAATAAATTTAAAAAATCCATACTATCTACGCCATTTATTGATGTAGACGCATTGTATAAATGCGCACCAGTGATTCCAGAAGATGAGGTTGTTTTATTTCCTTATGATATAGACTTTGATGACGATGATGAATAATAAACAAATTTGAACAGCGACACATATTCTTATACACGCGAGAACATACCACTCTAGATCCATTAAAAAGCCGCCCATTAGGCGGCTTTTTTATTAGAGATAACGGGCTAACAAGAGTTACCAGCCAGTCACTTCACGCAGGGCCTTGCCGATATCGGCCAGGGAGCGGACGGTTTTCACGCCAGCATCTTCCAGCGCGGCAAACTTCTCGGCGGCGGTACCCTTGCCACCGGAGATGATGGCACCAGCGTGGCCCATCCGCTTGCCGGGAGGTGCAGTAACACCGGCGATATAGGAGACCACCGGCTTGGTGACGTGGGCCTTGATATAGGCGGCCGCGTCTTCCTCGGCGTTGCCGCCGATCTCGCCGATCATCACGATCGCTTCGGTCTGCGGGTCGTTCTGGAACATCTCCAGAATGTCGATAAAGTTGGAGCCCGGGATGGGGTCGCCACCGATACCGACGCAGGTGGACTGGCCAAAGCCCTCGTCAGTGGTCTGCTTGACCGCTTCGTAGGTCAGGGTGCCGGAGCGGGAGACGATGCCCACCTTGCCCGGTTTGTGAATGTGGCCCGGCATGATGCCGATCTTGCACTCACCCGGAGTGATAACACCCGGGCAGTTGGGACCGATCATCCGCACGCCGGTCTCTTGCAGCTTCACTTTGACGTCCAGCATATCCAGCGTCGGAATGCCTTCGGTGATGGTGACGATGAGCTTGATGCCCGCATCGATCGCTTCCAGGATCGCGTCCTTGCAGAACGGTGCCGGCACATAGATGACGGTGGCGGTGGCGCCGGTCGCTTCGACCGCGTCACGGACAGTGTTGAACACCGGCAGGCCCAGATGGGTGGTGCCGCCCTTGCCCGGGGAGACGCCGCCCACCAGCTGGGTGCCGTAGGAGAGCGCCTGCTCGGAGTGGAAAGTACCCTGACCGCCGGTAAAGCCCTGGCAGATGACTCGGGTGTCCTTGTTGATCAGTACGCTCATCAGTTGGCCTCCGCTGCTTTGACGACTTGCTGCGCGGCATCGGTCAGACTCTTGGCCGCAATGATGTTGAGGCCGCTCTCGGCCAGCTTGATACCACCCAGCTCGGCGTTGTTGCCTTCCAGACGGACCACGACGGGCACCTTGACCCCCACTTCCTTGACCGCACCGATAATGCCTTCCGCGATCATGTCGCAGCGCACGATGCCGCCAAAGATGTTGACCAGCACCGCTTTGACGTTGCTGTCGGAGAGGATGATCTTGAACGCCTCGGTTACGCGTTCCTTGGTGGCGCCACCGCCGACGTCAAGGAAGTTGGCCGGCTTGCCGCCGTGCAGGTTGACGATGTCCATGGTGCCCATGGCCAGACCCGCGCCGTTGACCATGCAGCCGATGTTGCCATCGAGGGCCACATAGTTCAGCTCCCACTGGGCAGCGTGCGCTTCGCGGGGGTCATCTTGTGACGGGTCGTGCATCTCGCGCAGCTTGGGCTGACGATACAGTGCGTTGGCGTCGATGTTGATCTTGCCATCCAGGCAGTGCAGGTTGCCCTGCGCGGTGATCACCAGCGGGTTGATCTCCAGCAGCGCGAAGTCGCAGTCGAGGAACATCTGGCCCAGACCCATGAAGATCTTGGTGAACTGTTTGATCTGATCGCCGACCAGACCCAGTTTGAAGGCCAGCTCGCGGGCCTGATAGGGCTGCGGGCCAACCAGTGGGTCCAGGGTGGCCTTGTGGATCAGATGGGGGGTTTCGTGGGCGATCTTCTCGATGTCCACGCCACCTTCGGTCGAGGCCATGAAGACCACGCGACGGGAGCCACGGTCAACCACGGCGCCTAGGTAGAGCTCTTTGGCGATGTCGGTGCAGGATTCAACCAGGATCTTGGTGACCGGCTGGCCGTTGGCGTCAGTCTGGTAGGTCACCAGATTCTTGCCCAGCCAGTTTTGGGCGAAGGCACGGATCTCATCCTTGCTCTTGGCCACTTTCACACCGCCCGCTTTACCGCGGCCACCGGCGTGTACCTGGCATTTCACCACCCAGGTATTGCCGCCAATCTTGTCGGCCGCTTCGGCCGCTTCCTGCGGGGTAGCACAGGCATAACCTTCGGAGACCGGCAGGCCATACTCGGCAAACAGCTGTTTTGCCTGATATTCATGCAGATTCATAGATGCTCTATCCGTGTTGTAGGTATTTCCGTCCGGGGCTCGTGTTTCTCAATCCCCTGTGAGTGGGGGCCTCGGGGGCCCCTCGTTATCTTTCAGTTGGTTGCTCAGACGTCCAGCAGCAGGCGGGTCGGATCTTCCAGCAGCTCCTTGACGGAGACCAGGAAGCCTACCGATTCGCGCCCGTCGATGAGACGGTGATCGTAGGAGAGGGCCAGGTACATCATCGGCAGGATCTCGACCTTGCCGTCAACGGCCATCGGGCGATCCTGGATCTTGTGCATACCCAGAATGGCGCTCTGGGGCGGGTTGATGATCGGGGTGGACATCAGGGAGCCGAACACACCACCGTTGGTGATGGTGAAGTTGCCGCCAGTCAGCTCATCCACGGTCAGTTTGCCGTCGCGGCCCTTGCCGGCCAGATCCTTGATGGCCTTCTCGATGTCGGCCAGGCTCATGTTGTCGCAATCGCGCAGTACCGGGGTCACCAGACCACGGGGGGTGGAGACGGCGATGCTGACGTCGAAGTAGTTGTGGTAGACGATGTCGTCACCATCCAGCCCGGCGTTCACTTCCGGATAGCGCTTGAGGGACTCCACTACCGCCTTCACGTAGAAGGACATGAAGCCGAGCTTGATGCCGTGCTTCTTCTCGAAGATCTCGCCGTACTGCTTGCGCAGATCCATGATGGGCTTCATGTTGACCTCGTTGAAGGTGGTCAGCATGGCGGTGGTGTTTTTCGCTTCCAGCAGACGCTCGGCGATGCGCTTGCGCAGACGGGTCATCGGCACCCGCTTCTCGCTGCGACCGGCCAGAGCGGCAACCGGCGCGACCGGGGCAGCAGCAACCGGAGCGGCTGCGGCAGGCTTGCTCAGCGCCTTGATGTAGGCTTCCACATCATCCTTGGTGATGCGACCGCCCTTGCCAGTGCCAGTCAGCTTGGCCACGTCGATGTCGTGCTCGCCAATCAGACGACGCACGGAGGGGCTCAGGCCATCGGCGCCATCATCGGCAACCGCTTCGGTCGGCTTCTCTTTGGTCTCTTCACCGGCTACGGCAGCCGCCTTGATGGTGGCGATCAGCTGGCGGGAGAGGACTGTCGCCCCCTCTGCCTGCAGGATGTCGCCCAGCACGCCAGCTTGCGGTGCCGGCACTTCCAGCACCACCTTGTCGGTTTCGATGTCGACCAGCACTTCATCACGGGCAACCAGATCACCCGGCTTCTTGTGCCAGGTGGCAATAGTGGCATCCGCCACTGATTCCGGCAGGTCCGGTACCTTGATCTCGATAGTCATCTAATCAGTTCCTTGTTACTTCTTGTTCAGGGCTTAGGCCAGAGTAAGGGCATCTTCCACCAAGGCTTTCTGCTGCTTGGCGTGGACGGACATGTAACCAACCGCCGGCGAGGCGGACGCCGGACGACCGGCATAACGCAGGGTGGCTCCGGTCGGCAGCACCTCATCGTAGTTGTGACGGGTGCAGTACCAGGCGCCCTGGTTTTGCGGCTCTTCCTGACACCAGACAAAATCGGTGACGTGGCTGTAATCGGCCAGAATGGCGCGCACTTCCTCTTCCGGGAAGGGATAGAGCTGTTCGATCCGCACGATCGCCACATCCTTCTGCTCCGCCTTGCGACGGGCTTCGAGCAGGTCGTAATAGACCTTGCCGGAGCAGAAGACCACCCGCTTGACCGCTTTCGGATCCAGCGCGTCGATCTCGCCGATGGCGTTCTGGAAAGTGCCTTCCGCCAGATCTTCGAGCTTGCTGACCGCCAGCGGATGGCGCAGCAGGGATTTGGGCGTCATCACGATGAGCGGACGGCGCATCGGGCGCACGACCTGACGGCGCAGCATATGGAATACCTGAGCCGGGGTAGAGGGCACGCACACCTGCATGTTGTGCTGAGCGCACATCTGCAGATAACGCTCCAGACGGGCGGAAGAGTGCTCCGGCCCCTGCCCCTCGTAACCGTGCGGCAGCAGCATGGTCAGGCCGCACATCCGGCCCCACTTCTGCTCACCGGAGGAGAGGAACTGGTCGACCACCACCTGAGCGCAGTTGGCGAAGTCACCGAACTGGGCTTCCCAGATGGTGAGGCCGGCCGGCTCGGCGCTGGCATAGCCATATTCAAAGGCCAGTACCGCGTTCTCGGTCAGTACCGAGTCGTAAATCTCGAACGGACCCTGCTCGTCGTGCAGGTTGCACAGCGGGGTGTAGGTGCTGGCATCGGTCTGGTTGTGCAGCACGGCATGGCGGTGGAAGAAGGTGCCACGGCCGGAGTCTTCACCGGTAAAGCGGATGCGGGAACCCTTGTCCACCAGGGTGGCGTAGGCCAGGGTCTCGGCAAAGCCCCAATCCACCAGCTTCTCGCCGGCAGCCATTAGACGGCGGTCTTCGTAAATCTTCTCGACCTGACGCTGCAGCACGTGGGTAGCCGGATACTGGCTCACCCGCTCGCCGAGGGCTTTGAGGTGATCCATCGGCACTGTGCTGTCATAGGCCATGTTCCAGTCGTGGCCAAGATAAGGGGTCCAGTCGACGGAGTGCAGCTCCATCGGCCGCCACTCCTTGCTCACCCGCTCGCCGCGATCCAGCGCTTCGCGATACTCGTTAACCAGGGTGGTCGCCTGCTCCTGGGCAATGCTCCCCTCGGCCACCAGCTGATCGGCGTAGATCTTGCGCGGGGTCGGGTGCTGCTTGATCTTCTGGTACATCAAGGGCTGGGTCGCGTTCGGCTCGTCGGCCTCGTTGTGGCCATGGCGACGGTAGCAAACCAGCTCGATCACCACGTCGCGCTTGAAGGTGTTGCGATAATCCAGCGCAATCTGGGTCACCAGCACCACGGCTTCCGGATCATCACCGTTGACGTGCAGCACCGGCGCCTGTACCGCCTTGGCGATGTCGGTGCAATATTCGGTGGAGCGCAGGTCACGGTGATAGGAGGTGGTGAAACCGACCTGGTTGTTGATGACGATGCGCACCGTCCCGCCCACGCCATAAGCACGGGTCAGAGACATGTTGAAGGTTTCGGCCACCACGCCCTGACCGGCCATGGCCGAGTCACCGTGGATGGTGATGGGCAGCACGCTGGAGCCATCCTTGTCACCGCGACGATCCATGCGGGCACGCACCGAGCCGATGACCACAGGGTTGACGATCTCGAGGTGAGACGGGTTGAAGGCCAGCGCCAAATGGACGTTGCCGCCCGGGGTAGCGAAGTCGGAGGAGAAGCCCATGTGGTACTTCACGTCGCCCGTGCCCCAGGATTCGCCGTGCTTGCCTGCAAACTCGTCGAACAGGTCCTGAGCGCGCTTGCCCAGCACGTTGATCAGCACGTTGAGGCGACCGCGGTGGGCCATGCCGATAACGGCCTCTTTGCAGCCCTGCTCACCGGCACGACGGATCAGCTCTTTGAGCATAGGGATCATGGCGTCGCCACCTTCCAGCGAGAAGCGCTTGGCCCCCGGGAACTTGGCACCCAGATATTTTTCCAGCCCTTCGGCGGCGGTCAGGTTATCGAGGAAACGGGTCTTCTCTTCGAGGGTGTAACTCCCCTTCCCTTCAATGGATTCGAGACGCTGTTGCAGCCAGCGCTTCTCCTCGGTCGAGGTGAGGTGCATGTAGTCGGCGCCGATGGAACCGCAGTAGGTCTTCTTCAGCGAGGCGTAGAGATCGGAGAGCACCATGGTCTCGCGACCGATGGCGTAGGAGCCCACATTGAAGGTGGCCTCCATGTCTGCGCCCTGCAGGTTGTGGAATGCCGGATCCAGTTCGGCGACGGTATCGCGCTGCCACAGACCGAGCGGATCCAGATTGGCATTCTGGTGACCACGGAAACGGAACGCGTTGATCAGTTGCAGTACCCGCACCTGCTTGGCATCCACTTGCGGATCGGAGACAGGCGCGCTGTAACGGGAGGGATCCTTGGCCAGACGACGGAAATAATCGCGGACCTGGGAGTGGGGTTGTTCAACCGCATGGCCATTGACCTGGGGCAGCTCGCTAAACAGGCTGCGCCACTCATCGGATACGGAGTCAGGATTTTCCAGGAAGGATTCGTACAAATCCTCAATGTAGCTTGCATTCGCACCAGCCAGGTGAGATGACTCCAACCAGGCCTTCATCACGCCGTTATGCATTTCTATCCCTTGTACTTCTTGTTACTGCTACGCAGCTTGTAGGGTTCAAACAGCCATCCTGCCACGGGTGGGATGGCTGTCCGGAAGCAGGGCCGACCTTGGCCGGCCCGAATACTAAACAGCCCGATTGAGCAACATCGACTTGATCTGGCCAATCGCCTTGGTCGGGTTCAAGCCTTTCGGACAAACGTTCACGCAGTTCATGATGCCGTGGCAACGGAACACGCTGAAGGCGTCATCCAGATTACCCAGTCGCTCGGTGGTCGCGGTGTCGCGGCTGTCAGCCAGCCAGCGGTAGGCAGCAAGCAGCCCGGCCGGACCGATGAACTTGTCGGGGTTCCACCAGAAGGAGGGGCACGAAGTGGAGCAGCAGGCACAGAGAATGCACTCGTACAGGCCATCCAGCTTGGCGCGCTCTTCGGGGGATTGCAGGTGCTCACGCACGGGCGGCAATTTGTCTTCATTGATGAGGAAGGGTTTGACCTTCTCCCACTGGGTGTAGAACTGGGTCATGTCGATCACCAGATCCCGGATCACCGGCAGGCCGGGCAAGGGGCGGATAACCACGTTATTGCCCTTCTTCAGCAGATCGGAAAGCGGGGTGATGCAGGCAAGACCGTTCTTGCCATTCATGTTGATGCCGTCAGATCCACAGACCCCTTCGCGGCAGGAGCGGCGGAAGGCGAGTGTGGGATCCAGCTCTTTCAACTGGATCAGTGCATCGAGCACCATCATGTCGGAACCTTCAGGAATATCAAGACGATATTCCTTCATATGGGGGACGTTATCAACATCCGGATTGTATCTGTAGACAGAGAAAGTGACGTTCATAGGGCTGGCTCCGCAATCAGTAAGTCCGGACCTTGGGCGGGAACGCCTCACGGGTCTTGGGTGACATGTTGACAGCGCGACGGGTCATGGACTCGGTGTCCGGATGATAGAGGCTGTGGCACAGCCAGTTCTCATCGTCGCGATCCGGGAAGTCGAAGCGGCAGTGAGCACCGCGACTCTCGGTACGGAAGTTGGCGGCAACCGCCGTGGCAAACGCCGTCTCCATCAGGTTGTCCAGCTCCAGACACTCGATGCGCTGGGTGTTGAACTCTTTGGAGGTGTCATCCAGACGGGCTGACTTGAGGCGCTCGCGGATAACCTTGAGCTCGGCCAACCCTTCTGCCATCGCCGCACCTTCGCGGAATACGGAGAAGTTGTTCTGCATGCAGCGCTGCAGGTCTTTGCGTATCTGCACCGGGTCTTCGCCGTTGCGGGTATTTTCCCAGCGGTTGAAGCGGGCCAGTGCGGCATCGAGATCCGACTCGGAGGCATCGCGGCCGTGATCCATCTCGCCCAGGGTGTTGACCAGATGCATGCCGGCCGCGCGGCCGAACACCACCAGATCCAGCAGGGAGTTGCCGCCCAGACGGTTGGCACCGTGCACCGAGACGCAGGCAATTTCGCCCACCGCAAACAGACCGACCACCGGCACATCGTTGCCGTTCTTGTCCTGGGTCAGGCACTGGCCATTCACGTTGGTCGGCACGCCGCCCATCATGTAGTGGCAGGTTGGGATAATCGGGATCGGCTCTTTGACCGGGTCCACGTGGGCGAAGGTGCGAGAGAGCTCGCAGATGCCCGGCAGACGGGATTCCAGCACCTCTTTGCCGAGGTGATCCAGCTTGAGCTTGATGTGCGGGCCCCAGGGACCGTCGCAGCCACGCCCTTCGCGGATTTCGATCATGATGGAGCGGGCCACCACGTCGCGACCGGCCAGATCCTTGGCGTTGGGGGCATAACGCTCCATGAAGCGCTCGCCATCTTTATTGAGCAGATAGCCGCCTTCACCGCGGCAACCTTCGGTCACCAGCACCCCTGCCCCGGCGATGCCGGTCGGGTGGAACTGCCACATCTCCATGTCCTGCACGCCGACCCCGGCGCGCAGCGCCATGCCGACACCGTCACCGGTGTTGATGTGGGCGTTGGTGGTGGACTGGTAGATGCGACCGGCACCGCCGGTAGCCAGCACGGTGGCCTTGGCCTTGAAGTAGACGACCTCGCCGCTCTCCATGTCGATGGCGGTACAACCCACCACATGGCCATCCTGGTTCTTCACCAGATCCAGCGCATACCACTCGGAGAAGACGGTGGTCTTGTTCTTGACGTTTTGCTGATAGAGGGTGTGCAGCAGGGCGTGGCCGGTACGGTCGGCCGCAGCCGCAGTACGGGCAGCCTGCTCGCCACCGAAATTCTTGGACTGACCGCCAAACGGACGCTGGTAGACAGTGCCGTTGTCGAAACGGGAGAAGGGCAAGCCCATGTTCTCCAGCTCATAGATGGCTTCGGGGCCGGTCTTGCACATGTACTCGATGGCTTCCTGATCACCGATGTAATCGGAACCTTTTACGGTGTCATACATGTGCCACTGCCAGTTGTCGTCGTGGGCATTGCCCAGCGCAACCGTGATACCGCCCTGGGCGGAGACAGTGTGAGAACGGGTCGGGAAGACCTTGGACAACAGAGCGCAGCTCTTGCCGGACTGGGCAATCTGCAGCGCGGCGCGCATGCCGGCACCACCGGCACCAATCACGACCGCATCAAATTCACGAGTTGGAATAGTCACCTTACACACCCCACAGCACGACGAAACCCGTCATCAGATAGACAAACAGCACCACGACCAGCGCGAACTGCAGCGCACCGCGCAATCCCACTGGCTTGATATAGTCGGTCAGCACCTGCCACAGACCGATCCAGGCATGGATCAGTACACACAGCAGAGCCAACAGGGTGAAGACCTTGGTGAAGGTGTTGGCGAAAAAGCCTGTCCACACCTCGTAGGTGATGTCGTTGAACGCGATAAAACCGACCAGATAGAGGACATAACAGCTCATGATGAGGGCGGTGGCGCGGATCAGGATGTAATCGTGTACGCCGCTGCGCCCGAAGGTTGCAGAATTGGTTACCATACAAGCACTCCCGCCAATACTGCCAGAACCGCGGTGATCACGAAGGCCACACGGGCGCTCTGATTGCCGGATTCCAGCTCTTCCCAATAGCCCATATCCATGACCAGATGACGCAAGCCGCCCACAATGTGGTAAGCCAGCGCAGTCAGGATCCCCCACAGCACGAGTTTGACCAGGAAGTTGTCCATGATGGCAACCACGGTTTCAAACCCTTCGGGAGAGGCGAGTGAAGTACCAAGCATCCACAGCAAGATGCCCAGTGCAACAAAGGTGATGACCCCTGATACACGGTGCAGGATGGATGCAATGGCAGTGACAGGAAAGCTGATCGTCTGTAGGTCGAGGTTGACCGGTCTCTGTTTCTTTTTCACGCTTGCCCACTCAGCTCCATTGAGCACGTTAGTTATTGTTTTAACTCGTTTCTGAGGGCACGGGATGGTGATTGTTGGTTATTTGTTACCAAAACACTCTGAAAAAGCCAAAAATCCGGTTTTCGGTTTCACATCAGGCTTTGCCAAAGCGTTTCAAACACCCGCAGCCATGACCCACGTGGCGCAGTATATCGGCGGGCTTAACCGAAGACAATCAAATAGCTACAAAGAAAACACAAAACCGCAAACCTGATCGCATATTTTATTTAACATTTAATTAATGGCCATCCAGCAAAATTGACATTGATAGGGAACTCTGTTTCAAATAAGGCGCTCCAGCCACCTCGGTATGGGTAACAACCTTTGCCAGCGTCATAAAAGTCGTAATAGAGTAGGACTGGAACCAAATTATAAAGAGCAAAGGAGACGTGCTATGGCTGATAAGATAGCCACCCTACACCTGCCCGGGAAAGATCCGGTTGAATTGCCGATCCTCTCCGGAACAGTCGGACCGGATGTCATTGATGTCAGAAAACTGGGTGCACAAGGGTATTTCACCTTTGACCCGGGCTTCATGGCGACCGGTTCTTGCAAGTCCGCCATTACCTATATCGACGGGGATCAGGGTGTCTTGCTGCACCGTGGTTACCCCATCGCCCAGTTGGCCAAAGAGTCCAACTACCTCGAAGTCTGCTACATCCTGCTCTACGGCGAGGCGCCGACCAAGGCCCAGTTCGCCGAATTCCAGCGCACCGTAACCCGTCACACCATGGTGCACGAGCAGATCGCCTTCTTCTTCCGCGGCTTCCGTCGTGACTCCCACCCCATGGCCATCATGTGTGGCGTGGTGGGTGCCCTCTCCGCTTTCTATCACGACGCCCTCGATATCAATAACGAACAGCATCGCGAGATCTGCGCCTTCCGCCTGCTCTCCAAAATGCCGACCCTGGCCGCCATGTGCTTCAAGTACTCCATCGGCCAGCCGTTCATGCAACCGCGCAACGCCCTCTCCTACGCCGGCAACTTCCTGCACATGATGTTTGCGGTGCCGACCGAAGAGTACAAGGTCAACCCGGTGGTCGAGCGCGCCATGGATCGCATCTTCACCCTGCACGCTGATCACGAGCAGAACGCCTCTACCTCGACCGTTCGTCTGGCTGGCTCCTCCGGCGCCAACCCGTTTGCCTGTATCGCGGCCGGTATCGCCTCCCTGTGGGGCCCGGCTCACGGTGGTGCCAACGAGGCCTGCCTGCGCATGCTGGAGGAGATCGGCTCGGTGGATCGCATTCCCGAATACATCGCCCGCGCCAAGGACAAGAACGACTCGTTCCGTCTGATGGGCTTCGGTCACCGGGTCTACAAGAACTACGACCCCCGTGCCCAGGTGATGCGCGAGACCTGCCACGAGGTGCTCAAGGAGCTGCAGATCAAGGATCCGCTGCTCGACGTCGCCATGGAGCTGGAGCGCATTGCGCTCTCCGACCCCTACTTCGTCGACAAGAAGCTCTACCCGAACGTGGACTTCTACTCAGGCATCATCATGAAGGCGATCGGCATCCCGATGAACATGTTCACCGTGATCTTCGCCATCTCCCGCACCATCGGCTGGATCGCCCACTGGAACGAGTTCCACTCCGATCCGGATGGCAAGATCGGTCGTCCGCGCCAGCTCTACATCGGCGAGCCGCTGCGCAAGTTCGTCCCGATCGACGAGCGCTAAGCGCTTGAGTCGACATGGTTTGTTACAAAGGCGGTCATTGACCGCCTTTTTATTTGTCGCTCTAATGCCCCTTTCAATTCGAAGGAGTCCACCATGAAACCTCTGCTTGTCAGCGCCGCCCTGCTGCTCACCGCCTGTCAGGGCACCACGGCCCCACAGGGTGAGACCCTCTACATCAACAGCCAGCTGGTCGATTGTGTCGGGGTCGGGCCGATGCAGTGCATGCAGGTACGTAGCGACGAACAGCAGCCCTGGACGCTTTTCTATCAGCAGATCGAGGGTTTCCAGTTCGAGCCGGGCTACCAGTATCAGCTCACCGTGAAAAAGGAGCTGCTCACCAACGTGCCAGCGGATGCCCCTTCCTTGCGCTACCAGCTAATCAAGGTGGTCAGCAAGGTCGCCAGCAAGTAACGGCAGGATCAAAAACGGGGGATGGCGCAGGCCATCCCCCGTTTGTTATCACTGTCGCTTCACTTGAGTGACTATCGCTGCGGCAATGCCATATGGAGCAAGGGATAGGGGTTACCCTGACCATCCAGCGGCGAGCGGCCCGTCACGGCGAACCCCATCTTTTGGTAGAAGCCCACCGCCTGCTCATTCTGCTCGTTGACGTCAACCAGCGCCGCGCCGCACTGGCTGATGGCATGTTCCACCAACCGGCGACCCACGCCACTGCCGCGCACCGCCGGCGCCACAAACAGCATCTCTATCTTGCCATCACATAGCCCGCAAAAACCGGCAATGCGCCCCTCCTCCGTCCGGGCACAGTGCAGTGTCACCGCATCGAAGTAGTGCTCCAGAATAAGCGGTTTGAGCGCGAGGATCTCGGCCTCGGGCAGGAAGTGGTGGGTCGCCCGCACCGAGGCCTCCCACAGCGCGATCAGGGCCGGATAATCGGCCCGCGTTACAGTATCAATCTTCATCAATGACTCTTTGTTGCAGCCCGCAGGATGACAGTTGCCTCCCCGCGGGCCAATCTGATTAGCGTGCCTGCACCGCTTGCAGCAGCACCGACACATCGGCACCAAAACTGCGGGTACGGATCGCCTCGCGGATCTCCGCTTCGCTGTAGCGGCTGCCCGGATAGACCACCACGCAGGAGGTGTCGCCTGGCTTGAGGAAGTGGGTCTCGCCAAACGGGGTATAACGGGTGGCGCCGATGCTGATGAGCGCGTGGGGAGGATGCCCCGCCTGCGCCAGCAGCCCCTGAATGTGCTCCGCCGGACCTTCATCCTGTTGATGGTTGAACTTGTCGATGGCCCAGTCGAGCAGCTTGCCGTGGAAGTAGCTGTAGTCGATAGCGGCGCTGTCTATCCCGTAGGCATGCAGCTCGCCATCGCGCTCCAGATAGCAGGCGATGCGATAGTCATCGAGCTCGCAGCCGGCGGCAAAACCGGAAAGCGGCAGCAGATTGGCCGCCAACCCCTTGCTCTCTTCGCCCCAGTTCTTCTTCTCGCTGATCTTCTTGGCGTTGGGACGACGGATGGAGCAGTCGTTATAGGCACCAAAGGCACGGGGATGGATTGCCACCACCTGCTTGTCGGCATACTCCAGCTCGCACCAGAGGGCCACTTCCGGCTCAATCTGCACCTTCTCGTCACCGCTGACCGCCGCTTCCGGCAGGAAGATGGCGTTATTGCTCAGCGGGAACACCCCGAGCTGACCCGGATGGCCCGGCACGAAGAAGGGGAACAGCGCCTTGGGCGCCGTGGTATCGCGCACCACGACCGCCACGAAATCCGACGCTTCACCCGCCTGCTCCAGATGACCGGCGAAATTACCCGCTACCCCGAGTCCGATAAACTTGCTCTCTGCTGTCACTTGCATCTTGCTCACCTGCATCTTGCCAACGCAAGGTAGCAGGCTTGTCGCCCACTACCGCTAAAGTGGCAAGATTAAACCACAAGGCCCCCGCCTTCGCCCAGTCCGGCCCTGCGGCGGTGTGCGCCAGCCCGCTTTTTTGGCGCCGACTGGCGACGCCTTGCGCCATTTTTGTCACCTCATCCACCTCGTCCTCCACCCGGGCCGGTCATCTTGTCGCCAGCAGCAACAGATCCGCCTTGCCGCAAGCGGCCAACGCCCCGGAGAAGCGAAAAACAGGGTGCAACAACCGAAAACCGAGCTCACCAATCGATATAAACAAAAATGAGGGCATTCAGCCAAAAGGCATAAAATCTACTTATAGTGATCAGTTTGGCCCCTCTCTGCCCCGCAGGCTGCCCGCCAAGCCCCCAGCAGCCATCTTCCGATCTCTTTCTCCCTGTTTCTTCTCTTTGGCCTGCGCACCAACTTTGCTAGGCTGCCTGCCACACAGACTCACAGAGGGATCTTCTTGATGTCACAGGCACACTTTCAGGGCCGCTTCGAAGTCGAGTTCAAATATCGGCTGGCGGATCGCCCCGCCTTCCTCAAGGCGCTGCTCGCCCTCAATCCGGAGATCATGCTGGAAGATAATCTGGAGCGGGATCGCTACTTCGACACCCCGGACGATGCCCTTGCCCGCGCAGGCAAGAGTCTGGCGATCCGCACCATGGAGCCCTCCGGCATCCAGCTCTGGATCGTCAAGGGGCCCGAGGCGGATCGCTGCGAAGCGGTCAATATCAGCGATGCCGACAAGGCTGCCAGCATGCTTTTGACCATGGACTACCGGCAGATCCTCGAGATCACCAAACAGCGCAGCATCTACTTCCTTGGCCCGTTTCACGTCACCCTGGATCATCTGGCCGGGATTGGCGATTTTGCCGAGCTGGCCATCATGACCGATGACGAGGCACGCCTGCCTGAATTTCACCAGCAACTGCTCGCGCTGGCAGCACGGCTGGGGCTCGCTCCCGAGATGGAGGAGCCCCACTCCTACCGCACCCTGTGCACTAGGCACATGCAGGCAACACCCACCACACAACCAGAGGATGCAACCCGATGATCGACAAACTCGCCTGGCTCACCTTTAAAGATCAGCAACTGCTCTGCGCCCGCTCCCACGGCAAGGCCATCTACTATATCCCCGGCGGCAAGCGCGAGCCGGGTGAGAGCGACGAAGCGGCCCTGATCCGCGAGATTGACGAGGAGCTGGCCGTCACCCTGCAACCCGATACCCTGCGCTTTGCCTGCGAGTTCAGCGCCCAGGCCGATGGCAAACCGGCCGGGGTCGAGGTGCGGCTGCGCTGCTACACCGGCCAAGCCAGCGGCACCCCGGTTGCCTCGGCCGAGATTGCCGAGCTGCGCTGGCTCGACAGCAGCCATCTCGACGAGCTCTCCCCCGTCTCCCGCCTGCTCTTTGGCTGGCTCAAGGAGCAGGGGCTGATCCGCTAACTGGCCGCAGCCTCCTTGCATCACGGCCCGAGCTCACTGTGGCTGAACCGCAGGCAGGATGCCGTTCAAACAACGAAAAGGATGTCGGATGGAGATTATTGACGTACCCGCAATCGAGGATCAGCTGCCCGCCCTCATCGCCCTGCTGCAGGATTGTGTCAACAGCGGTGCCTCGGTCGGTTTTTTACCGCCCCTCCGTGTTGAGGATGGGGCTAAATACTGGCAAGGGGTGGCAGCAGATCTGGCATCAGGGGGCCGAAAACTGTGGCTTGCCCTTGAGCAGCAAACCGTAGTGGGCGCCGTGCAGCTCTCACTCTGTGGCAAGGCCAATGGCCGCCACCGGGCCGAGGTGGAAAAACTGATGGTACTGCAAGCGGCGAGAGGCAAAGGTATTGGCCGTGCGTTGATACAAGCTATGGAGCAAGGCGCCCATGCCGCGGGCCGTTCGTTGCTGGTGCTGGATACTCGCTCCGGTGACGTGGCCTCGCACCTCTATCGTCAACTCGGCTATCAGGAGGCTGGCCAGATCCCCCATTTTGCCCTCGGTGCCGACGGCAAGCTGGCTGCGACGGTTATCTTCTACAAGATGCTCTGAACACTCCTCCCGCTTCTCTTATCAAAGCAGCAGGGCCGATCTGACCGGCCCTGCTTGTGGCAGCGTGACTTTTTGTTGCAGCAATAGGCTTGCGACAGGCAGCAACGAAACAGCCATTGATCCTGTCCCCCTCAACCCCCGCCATCGCTCGCGCAAAAATACAACAAAACAAAAAATTTGATTAATTAAGGGATAATACGAGCCCCATTTCTTGTTCATCTCTTGCTTCAGCAGGCGTATCGTATGAGACCCATTTGATAATCAAATCTATGTTGTTCACTGCCTTGAGGAATAATGGATGCCTACTTTGCCCCGTACTGTCACCTCCCCCAAAAAGTTCATCATCGGCCAACACCTTCTCCCGCAACTCCATGAGCACGTTAAAGATTTTGGTGACAATGCGCTGCTCATCAGCGACGAGTTCATTCTTGAGCGGGTGCAAGAGGAGGCCCTGGCGGGGATCCTGCAGGCAGGCCTCAGTGGAGTGGTCGACAAGTTTCGCTACGAATGCACTGAACAGGAGATCCAGCGTCTGACCCACCTTGCCGAGCAATATGGCGCGAACGTGATTGTCGGGATCGGCGGCGGCAAGACGCTGGATGTCGCCAAGGCCGTGGCCTTCTATCTGCGTCGTCCGGTTGTGCTGTTCCCGACGATTGCCTCCACGGATGCCCCCTGTACGGCATTGGCTGTCATCTACAACCAGGCGGGCGAATTTGAACGCTATCTGTTCCTGCCGCAAAATCCGGACGTGGTGCTGGCTGACACAGCCCTCATTGCTGCCGCCCCTCCCCGCTTCTTTTCCGCAGGTGTCGGCGATGCCCTGGCCACCTATTTCGAAGCGCGCGCCTGCTATCGGGCCGACGGTCTCAATCTGGTTGGCAAGCGCCCTTCACGTACCGGGCTGGGTCTGGCAAAGCTCTGTTATGAGCTGCTGGGGGAAAACATCGAGCTGGCCATGGATGCGATACGCCACCATGTCTCCACTCCGGCGCTGGAGCAGGTCATCGAGGCCACCATCTACCTCAGCGGGGTCGGTGCAGAAGCCGGTGGGCTGGCCGCTGCCCATGCCGTCAACAATGGCATGTCACTGATCGCTGAACTTCATCGTGCCCAGCATGGCGAGAAGGTGGTCTTCGGCCTGCTGACCCAGCTGGTGCTTGAGCGCGCCCCGCAACCTGAACTTGATGAGGTGTTGCGCATCATCGACTGTGCAGGCCTGCCGATGACGCTGCAAGAGCTTGGGCTCACCCACTTCCATGAAAGCGAGTGGCGCAAGGTGGCGCAGCTGGCCTGCGATCCTCTCGATACCATGGGCAACATGCCGATGACAGTCAGTGAACAGGATGTCTATGCCGCCATGGTAGCGGCCAATGCCATGGCAGAGCGTTATCGCCTCCGCCATCCCCGCGCCTGATTGATTTGCCGCACCCGATGCGGCAAACAGCAAAAAGGCTTGCCCATTGGCAAGCCTTTTTCATCTGCAATCCATCTCTTGTCGGGATAGACGAACGTCTGCGCTGACTCAGGGCAGTTTCACCGCCCGCACTTCCACCTCTGGCAGGGCAAAGGCCTCTTGCGCGGCGATGAGTTGCAGCTCATAAGCCTGCTGGCGCCAGGTCTCTTGCAGCACGGCGTCTACCGCCGCATTGGTACGCTCAAAGGCGCTCACCGCATCGTGACCGGTCAGCAGGTTGGCCAGCATCAGGGCGCTGATAAGATCGCCAACCCCGACCGGCTGGCGGGCAAAGTCATAGAGCGGGCGGGCAATCAGGTAATCCCCATCCGGGGTGGCCAGCAGCATCTCGAAGCGGCTCGGGTCTTGCGCCGCGCGGCCCAGATGCTTGACCAGTACCAGCTTGACGCCACGGGCCAGCAGCTGATGGGCGGCGGCGCGGGTCTGCGCCAGATCCGCCAGATGGGTATCGCAGAGGGTCTCCAGTTCCAGCAGGTTGGGGGCCATCATGTCGGCCACCGGCAGCGCCTGCTCGGTCAGAAAACGGGTGACGCCGGGGGCGACGATGCACCCCTTCTCGGGATGCCCCATCACCGGATCGCAGAAGTAGATGGCATCGGGATTGGCCGCCTTGACGGCGTTGACCACCTTGAGGATCTCGTCACCCTGCTCGGCTGAACCGAGGTAGCCGCTCAGCACCGCATCGCACTGGCCCAGCACCCCGATATTGCCCAGCCCTTCGGCCAGCGCGCTGATGTGTCCCGCCGGCATCGCCATCCCCTGCCAGCCCTGTGCGTACTGGGTATGGTTGGAAAACTGCACCGTATTGACAGGCCACACGTCGACACCCAGACGGCGCATGGGGAAGACGGCGGCGCTGTTGCCGGCACAGCCGAACACCACGTGGGACTGAATAGAGATAACGGATTTCATCGGGATCACCACAACAAAGGATCAGCAAAGGGGGCAATATATCGGATGAAGATATTGGATTGCCACCCTGTCACGGCACGAACCGGCATTTTCCTGATTAAACGCAGGCTTTTGGCCTGAAGCCATGCCATTCGGCACTGCTTTGCATTCGTTTTTTCTGCTCGCTATGGACGGGCGAAGTGGTAGACCCACCCCTCATCCAGCGCCATCCCGGCTGGCGGAGTCAACAGGGCGGGCAGTTGGGCGACCCGACCGCCAGCGGCATATTGCAGCGCCATCAGGGCGCACAGCGCCGCATCGTAGCGATCCGTATCCGGCACCACATCGGCAGGCAGCAGCGCCGCCAGCTCGGGTCTGGCAGGGGATGCCTTGCCCGCAACCTTGGCCAGCGCCGGATAGACCTCCAGCACGGCGCGACTGGCCTGCGGGGCGACGGTCGGCACCAGTTGCAGATCAGGCAGATTGGGCAGCATGGAGAGCGCCAGAGTGGCGTTGTTGCCGAGCCGATCGAAGGTGGCCGACAGCGGCTTCTTGCCATATTGCTGATACAACCAGCGCTCGCAGTCGCGATAGGCGTAGGGGTTGTCGATCTCCCGCTCGGGCACGGCGCAGGAGAGCGGCTGGCCGTTAAGCAGGTCGCGCAAGGCGCGGGGAAAGGCGAGCGGTGCATCTATACCGAGTGCCAGTTGCGGGCAGGCCTCGACCTGCGCAAGCAAGGCTTCGTCTTGCAGGGCCGGACGCAGCAAGGCGGCCAGATCCGGCGCGACCCGTGAGCTCAGGCGAAACAGCGGCGACACCCCGAGCCAGTGCAGGCGGTTGGAGTCGGCCTGCCAGCCCACCACGGCCACCGCCTGGGCGCTGCCCTGCCAGCCTCGCACATCCCAGCCAATTCCGATTGCACTCATCTGCCCTGTCGTCATCTGTTACCTCTGTGTCACGGATAGAAGGGGCCCAGGGTAATCAGCAGAGGCGCTTAACGCAAAGCGAACCGCCCACTCAGAACGATTTCTGGAAGTTCACCAGCGGCAAAATGGGGAAAACGCCGTTGGCGGCGTAGTTGGCCAACCCGATCTGCAAGCCATCGAGGTGTTTGGTGGCATTGATAAAACCGATCTGGAAGGTGGTGCGCTCGGCATAGTTGACCAGCCCGACGTTGGCCAGCGCATTGCCTTTGGCGATATTGACCGCCCCCCAGTTGATCCCCTGTACGTTGTTGGTCAGGTTGACCAGCCCGAGATTGACGCCGGTATCCTGCCCCTCATGCCAGTTGACGGCATTGATGGCCACCCCGCCAAACTGGTGGCGCACCCGGCCGGCACCGAGAAAGATCCCGAGCTGCAGGCCACTGAACCGATCCACATCAGAGAGGGCAATCACCGGCAGATCGATCCCCTTCACCTGATCGGTACGACCGTACAGCAGAGAGGCGCGCGCCCCTTCCACCTGATGGGAGGCGGGCAGATTGACCCCGGGCAGGGAAAACTGTACCGGCGTACTGGCTTGCGCTGCGCCGCACAGCGTGAAGGCGCCGCAGGCCAGCAGCAATCGGGAGAGTGTCATGGGATGCTCCTTGCAGTTGCATCAGCAGGAAAAGGAGCATGCTAACAGCCGGGGAGTACCGAGGGGACAGCGCGAGGGACGCGCTGCGTCATCAGGCGTCCCAGCCAGCCGCCAAATGCGGGGTGGCACGCAAAAAGGCCGCCTGTATCCGGCCATTTTTCACGGCCATCGGCCCCCTTCCCTTTCCTTGCCGGGGTGAACTGCCTAAAATAGCCGCCCTGCCACGTCCGGCATTCATCCAGTTAGAGGATTTCCCATGGAGACGTTTCTGCTCGAAGGTCACCCCTTCGTTGCCTTGTGTGACCTTATCAAGCATCAGGGTTGGGCCGATTGTGGCGGCGCGGCCAAGGCGCTCGTCGCCGAAGGGCTGGTCGAAGTGGACGGTCAGGTAGAGACCCGCAAGCGCTGCAAGATCGTGGCCGAGCAGGTGGTCAACTTCAACGGCATGAAGGTCGTGGTCAAAGAGGGGATGAGCCCGGAGATCGAGTGATCGGTCACGGCTGATTGCCGCCGCTCCGCCAGATCTGCCGGCGGAGCGTTTGAGCAGCTCGCACGGGCGTATCTCTTGAGCGCGTCAGCTGGCCTTGATCGAGAGGGTCAATACGAAACGCGCCATCGCCTCATCCCCGTTCAGTGACGGACAGGTGGCCACCACCTGGATGGGGCGATTGATGCGCTGACCAGTGGCCAGCGATTCATCGATCATGGCGTCGATCTCCTCCCCCGCTGCGCAGTCAAACTGTACATCCC
Source organism: Aeromonas sp. SER (assembly GCF_038739615.1). Taxonomy (NCBI): domain Bacteria; kingdom Pseudomonadati; phylum Pseudomonadota; class Gammaproteobacteria; order Aeromonadales; family Aeromonadaceae; genus Aeromonas; species Aeromonas sp. SER. The sequence goes on from NZ_JBCGFC010000025.1 coordinate 21,899, forward strand.
CCTCGGGCCGCTTCAAAAACTCCCCCTGTACATCCTTGAAGGCGAAGTGCACCTTCTTGCGTCGCTGCCGCCCCTTCTCCATCACCAGCAGACCGCCCACCAGATCGGCGCCGGTGGCCAGCGCGCCAAAATACATACTGCCCAGATGGTTGCGGGTACGCCAGCCAAGGGGAATGCGAATGCGCAGCGCCCTGGCGCTCATCTCTTCGATGATCGGGGCACAAAAACCGATGACGGGAATGTAGCGCCAGGCAAAGAGCCGCAGCGCCAGATTGGCCTTCAAACGTTGCAAATCCATATGCGAACTGATCCGATGAGTTGATGTAAACAACATGTTGCCAGCATGACCATCATTGGACAAGGACGCGGATCACGCTTGCCGCTATTTCATTGCCCAAAAAAAGAGGGAACCACAACGGTTCCCTCTTTTTGCATTTGCCGTCGATCAGGCCCGCTTCTCTTCGAGCCAGGCCCCCTGACTCTGCATCTCGAACAGCTGGGCATAGTGACCGCCGAGAGCCATCAGCTCACCATGGCTGCCCCGTTCGTTCACCTGCCCGCGAGAGAGCAGCAGGATCTCGTCCGCATCGACGATGGTCGAGAGGCGGTGGGCGATGGCGATGGTGGTACGGCCACGACGCGCCGCCGCCAGTGCCGAAGAGAGGGCCAGCTCGGTCTGGGAGTCCACGCTGGCAGTCGCCTCGTCCAGAATGAGGATACGCGGATCCCCCACCAGGGCGCGGGCAAAGGAGAGCAGCTGACGCTGGCCGGCGGAGAGGTTCTTGCCCCCCTCCTCCATCAGGGTGTTCAACCCCTCCGGCAAGCTGCGCACAAACTCGGCCAGTTGTACCTCGGTCAGCGCCTGCCACAGCCGCGCCTCGTCGATGCCGGCCCGACCGAGCCGCAGGTTCTCGGCCAAGGTACCGACGAAAATAAAGGGATCTTGCTGCACCAGCCCGATACTGCGGCGCACCGCCGAGAGCGACAGGCTCGCCATCGGGTGATCATCGAAGCGGATGATGCCCTGATCCAGCGGGTAGAAGCCCATCAGCAAGCTGATGATGGTGGACTTGCCGCTGCCGGTGTGGCCCACCAGCGCCAGCATCTGGCCCGGTGTGGCGGTGAAGCTTATGTCGCGCAGCACCTGCTGCTCGCCATCGTAGGAGAATCCCACCCGCTCGAAACTGACCCGCCCTTCCAGCGGGAGCTGCTCGCCGTCGGTGCTCTCGCGGGTTTCATCGAGCAGGGCAAAGACCCGCTCCCCCGCCACCATCGCCTGCTGCAGCTGGTTGAGCTGGTTGGTCATCTCGATAAGCGGCTCGATCATCCGCCCCAGATAGCTGATAAAGGCGTAGAGCACCCCCACCTGGATGGCGCCTTCCGCACTCAGCCCCTCGCGGGCAAACAGCGCCAACAGGCCGATCAGCACCATCATGTAGAAGAGATCGATAAGCGGGCGCAGCAGGATGCCGTTGATCTTGAGGCTCTTGAGGCGCGCCGCCCAGTGCTGCTGGTTCACCTCGGCAAAGGCGTTGGCGAAATGGCGCTCCTGCACCATGGCCTGAATGACCGGCATCCCCTGCAGCGACTCGTTGAGGCGGCTGTTGATGTCGGAGAGCAGGCTGCGGGTCGCCCGTACCACGGGCACGCTCAGTTTCTGGTAAAGCCACATCACTCCGCCCACCGCCGGCAGCAGGCAGGCACACACCAGCATCAGCCGCAGATCCAGCAGCGCCATGGAGATGAGAATGCCGCACAAGAGCACCACCTTCTGCACCAGCAGCCCAATCACCTGCACGTAGAGGTTCATGATCGCCTCGGTGTCGTTGGTGATGCGGGAAATCAGCGAGCCGGAGCGATGCTGGTCAAAGTAGCTGGCTGGCAAGCGGATTGCGGTGGCAAATACCTGCTCGCGCAAGGTTTGCACCACCGCTTGGGCGATGCGGTTAAAGCGCAAGGATTGCAGGTAGAAACCCGCGGCAGAGAGCACCTGCAAACCGAGATAGCCGGCCGCAATGGCCGCAATGGCGGGCCACACCAGCTGGCGCGGTGTCAGATAGTCATCGATGAACAGTTTGATGAGCAGGGGGCCCGCCACTTCGGCACCGGTTGCCAACAGCAAGCAGAGGCCAGCCTGGATCAGCCAGCGCGGATAACGGGCACAATAGGCGAGCAGCCGTTTGATGGTCGGGTTCACAGGCTCTCCTCCACTGCTTCTTCGAGACGCTGGTAACGCACCATATCAGCATACCAGCCGTTATGAGCCATCAGGGCGCCGTGGCGGCCACGCTCACTGACTGCCCCCTGCTCCAGTACCAGAATTTCATCGGCCTGCTCCACCGCCGTCATCCGGTGGCTGACCAGAATGAGGGTGCGCTTGTGCGCCTTGAGAGCGTGCAGGATCTGCTGCTCGGTGTGGGCATCCACCGCCGAGAGCGCATCATCGAGCACCAGAATAGGCGCCTCCAGCAGCAGAGCACGGGCGATGGCGAGCCGCTGCTTCTGGCCGCCGGAGAGGGTCACCCCCTTCTCCCCCACTTCGGTCTCGTAGCCTTTGGGGAAACGGCTGATGTCGTCATGGACACAGGCGATCCGCGCCACCCGCTCAACCTCCTCGCGGCTGGCATCAGGCCGACCAAGGGCGATGTTGGCAGCGATGGTGGTGGAAAACAGGAATGGCTCCTGCGGCACATAGGCAAACTGGCTGCGCAGCTCACCCAGCGCAAGTTGCGAGATGGGAATATCCCCCATGCGGACCTCTCCCGCAGTGGGATTGGCCAGCCGCATCAGCAGTTTGAGCAGAGAACTTTTACCCGCACCGGTACGCCCGACAATCCCCAGCATACCGCCAGCTTGCAGGGTGAAATCCACACTCTGCAACAGGGTGCGTTGCTCAAGCTGGTACCCCACATAGCGGGCTTGCAACGGGAAGGGCGAGACCAGCGCAAGCGGGTGAGCCGGCTCTTCGATATCGCTGCGCTCGCCGAGCAGACTTTCAATCCGCGAATAGGCGGCACTGCCGCGCTCTATGATGTTGAACAACCAAGCGATGGCGAACATGGGCCAGATCAGCTGGCCGAGGTACATGGTGAAGCTGGTGAGCTCCCCCAGGGTCAGCTCGTCACGGAGTACCAGCGCACTGCCACCCGCCACCGCCAGAAAATAGGAGCAACCGATGCAGAGATAGATGACGGGATCGAACTTGGCATCGATGCGGGCCACCGCCATGTTGCGTTCCCCGGCCTGCCGGGTCAGTTCGGCAAAACCTTGATCTTCTAGGGATTCAACGGCGTAGGACTTGAGCACACGCACACCGGAGAGCGCCTCCTGGGTTTTGTTGTTGAGTTTGGAGAAGGCCCCCTGCGCTGACTTGAACTGCTTGTAGATCTGCTTGCCAAAGCGGTTCATGAAAAAAGCCATCACCGGCAGTGGCAACAGGGAGAGCAGAGTCAGTTGCCAGGAGTACTGGCTGCACATGATGGAGAGCACCAGTACCCCGACCATGATGGAGTCCACCAGGGTCAAGACCCCTTCCCCGGCTGTCATCTCCACCGCCTGAATATCGTTGGTGGCATGGGCCATCAGATCGCCGGTACGGTGGCGCTGGTAGAAATCGGGGCTCATCCGGGTGAAGTGGCTGAACAGACGGTTGCGCAGCACAAAGGCTAGCCGGTACGAGGCGCCAAACAGCATGACTCGCCAGGCATAACGCAGCATGTAGATGAGTAAACCGAGGCCAAACAGGCCGGCCAGATAGCCCGTCAGCGTTGCGCTATCGAGGGATCCCCTGGTAATACCGTCCACCACCCAGCCGACCACTTTGGGCGGAATGACGGTCAACAAGGCCACCACCATCAGCAGAGAGATGGCAATCAGATACCGCCGCCACTGCTCCCTGAAAAACCAGCTCAATCGTATAAATACGCTCACACCACCAACCTTTGCCCTTTTAACTGCCATAACGCACAGATGCAGACAGCATTCTCACGGGTCGACATCAGAAAAGAAAACAATCGCCTCCGGCTGGAGGCGATTTGATTCAAAGGGTCATCATATCCCGAACCAGGGGGTATGAGAATAATTACTATTTAATTCACTGAGAGGGGCGATCATCACCTGTTGCATAGGGGTTATACGTATTTTCATGCTGCTCACCAGTCAGAAGAAAGTGGGATACCTCCTCTCTGGTCTGGCTGAATACCTGTTGCAGTTGCTCAAGATCTGCTTCGCTCAGCACCTCGTTTTGCCGCAGCCGCCACTCCAGCTCCCCGGCGACCACCTGCAAACGGGCTGCGGAGATATTGGCCGACACCCCCTTGAGGGTGTGCAGCAATTTACAGGCAACATCCGGCTGCTGACGGCGCAAGGCCGAGCGGATCTCCCATAGATCATCCTTGTGCTCCGACATGAAGAGCTTGAAGAGGATCTGCAGCGCCTCCTTGTCCTGCTCCAGCCGCTTGAGCGCATCCTGCAGGTCGAGCACCCCCATCATGTCGGGCGGTTTCACCTCCAGCATACCGCTCTGCTCCAGCTCTTGTGGTTTTACCCACTGCAGCAGGTTGTTGTAAAGATCGAGCTTGCTGACCGGTTTGGTGACATAGCCATTCATCCCGACCCCCAGACAACGCTCCTTGTCGCCCGGCATGGCACTGGCGGTCAGCGCTATGATGGGCACATCGTGCTTGTCGACCATCTTGCGGATCTGGCGGGTAGCATCGAGGCCATCGAGCACCGGCATCTGCAGATCCATCAGGATGACATCAAACGGCTGCTCAGCAACGCGTTCCACCGCCTCGCGGCCATTGTTGACCACGGTCACGACTGCATCCACCCGGCGCAGATATTCGATAATGAGCTGCTGATTGACCCGGTTGTCTTCGGCAAGCAACACCCGGGTTCCCTGCAGCAGAGATTTGAAATGCTGCTGATCGCCTTGCGCTTCCGCTTGTCGCAAGTGGTGTTCATAAGAGCTGCCGTTGAGCAGCTCATCCACCTTGGCCAGCAGGGAGTTTTCGGTCATCGGCTTGGGCAGGAAATGGGTCAGACCGATGCTTTCCATCTTGCCGTGAAGACCATCTCTGGACCAGGCACTGATCATCAGAATGGGAATACGGCGCCATTGGCTGTGCTGATACATCTCGAGGGCCAGATCCAGCCCATCCTCCTGCCCCATCCGCCAGTCGAGAATAGCCAGCTTCAGGCTCTGCCCCTCCTCCCGCAACACCTGACGAGCACGGGAAAGTGAATTGACTGCAAGCACTCTGACGCCGGCGCGGGTAAGGATATCTTTGGCCAGATCCAGCACCAGCTCGTTGTCATCCATCACCAGCACCAGCGGTTGATGTTCGAAGAACACTTTACGGCCGGCCACGCCATAAACAGCCTGAGTCATGGGAATATCAAACTGGAACAGCGAACCAACCCCGGGTTTACTCTGCACCGAGATCCGCCCGCCCATCAGTTCCACCAGGCGCTGGGAGATATTTAGGCCAAGGCCGGAACCGCCATATTTTCTGGTATTGCTGGCATCAATCTGGGTAAACGCCTGAAACAGATGAGCCTGCTTATCCTCCGCAATCCCGATACCGGTATCACGAATACTGAAGCGGATCCGCATGGGATGCGCGCTGGCCAAACTAATCGACACTTCCACCTCACCACGTTCGGTAAACTTGATGGCGTTATTGACCAGATTGACCAACACCTGCCCCAGACGCAGGGGATCACCACGCAGGAAAACCGGCACATCGGAAGATTTGCAGATGATCACCTCGACATGTTTGCGTTCAGCCAGATCGGCAAACATGCCCGCCAGCGAATCCAGCTGCTCGCTGAGATCGAAATCGATCTCTTCCAGCGTCAGCTTGCCTGATTCCACCTTGGTCAGATCGAGGATGTCGTTGATCAGCAGCAGCAAGGTATCTGAAGAGGATTTTATCTTGCCAAGATAATCACGCTGTTGTTGATCCAGCTCGGTTTGCAGCGCCAGCGAACTGAAACCGATGATGGCATTCATGGGCGTGCGGATCTCGTGGCTCATGTTGGCCAGAAAATCGCTTTTGGCCTGCGCCAGAAGACCGGTCTGGTGAGAGAGCTCACTCAGCTTCTGATTTCGCCGCCACAAGGTATAGGCCACCAGACCAAAGCAAATCAAAGCCCCCCCGAGCACCATCAGATAGAAGCGGTTCATCAGTTTGGCGGCACACTCAAGCCGATCGAGCTTCCAGCGCACCAGCGTATCAACCACATGCATGTCGATCAGCCTGTTACGCAATGTGTGATAAGCAACCACCTGGCGGCTCAGATCCGCACTCAACTGAACCAGAGCAATAACATCTGGCTGATCGCGATAGCGGGTTGTCAATTGTTGCTGCAGCAGGGTCAGCTGCTCCTGCTCCTCTTTACTCCAGCTTTTTTGCAGGAATGACCCCAACTGTGCCAGCTCCTTGAGATTGCTCTGCAAGGTGTCGTCTGCCTGTGGCAGTGCCAGTACCTTGTGCAGTTGCAGCTGGAATGGCTGCTGAATGTACTCTATCGCCATCTCCATGGCATGGAGCTGGGCCAGCTCCATCAGATAGGAGTCCATATCCTGCAACAGAGTCTGGGAAAGGGGAAAAGAGATGAGCAGTGGATCACTGCGAACCATACGCACAAAGCTATCCAGATTTGCAGATAACTGGCTGAGGCGCTGCTGGACGTTGGTGTCATTGGCCTGCTCCCGTCCAAGCAAATAGACGGTGTCCGAATTAATCCGGTTCAGCACAACCTCTGCCGCGGTACTCATATCCTCAGCTTGCTGCTGCTGACTGAGCAACTGCCAGCAGTATCCCGAAAACGCGAGCAGCAAGGCCACAACCAGCCCAAGCAGCACACGGTTTTTCCGTGATCCTTTGTTCATCCCGTCTCGACTCTCAACTATGGTCGCTGAATTATCCTGCAGGGTAATGACCCCCGGGAGCATGATCCACTCCTGCCGGTCATTGTGTTACCGTGACGCGGCGCTGATTGGGCAGTAAATCTCCCCATCAGAATACATCTACAGGAGCCAATTATGTCATTTGTCACTACTTATTGTAGCCACTGCTTTACCAGAAACCGCCTGCCTGAGGACCATATCGACCATTCAGCCAAGTGTGGCCACTGCAAAGCCGCGCTTTTTGGCCAGACCCCAACACTCGGTCGTGACAACCAGTTCGATACTCTCATCAGCTCCGACATTCCGGTTGTCGTCGATTTCTGGGCCAGCTGGTGCGGCCCCTGCCAACAATTTGCCCCCGTGTTTCACGAAGTGGCTCACGAAATGGAACCACAAATGCGCTTTGTCAAAGTAGATACCGAGCAGCAAGCCAGCATCGCTGCACGCTACGCCATTCGCAGTATCCCCACGCTGATGGTTTTCAAACAGGGCAAGATGATGGCTCAAGTCAACGGTTCACTGCCCAAGAGCATGTTCAAACAGTGGCTGGAGCAATTCGTCAACGTTTGATGGATGTTGCGCACATGTTTAATTTCGCGCCGATTAATCAATCACTCTGTGAGTAGTGACTGATTTTCGGCACACAGGTCTGTTTCATCCAGGTGAAGAGATGTAGTCTTGGCAACACAAAAACAACCATAAATTAACCGAGAGAACATTATGCACACATCTGCTGTACCCTCAGCCTCATCTCGCTGGCTGGATGTCAAATCAGGGATAGTTATCCTGGATGTCCTGCTGCTCTGCGCCATGCTCGCCTGGCTACCGTTTGACCCCATGGTCAACAAGGGGCTGGGCATTCTGGTCTTCATCGCCATCCTCTGGCTGACTGAAGCTCTCCATGTCACCATCACCGCACTGCTGGTGCCCTTGCTCGCGACCGTGCTCGGGGTCTTTGACATGAGCAAGTCACTCACCGACTTCGCCAACCCGATCCTCTTCCTCTTTTTCGGTGGCTTCGCACTGGCTGCCGCCCTCTCCAAACAGGGACTGGACACCCTGATGGCTGGCAAGGTGATGCATCTGGCCAACGGGCACCTTGGCTGGGGCGTTATTTTGCTCTTCACCATTACCGCCGCCATGTCCATGTGGATCAGCAACACCGCCACCACCGCCATGATGCTGCCACTGGCGATCGGCATGCTGACCCGCCTTGATAGCAAGAAAAATCGTGCCACCTTCGTGTTCGTCCTGCTTGGTATCGCCTACAGCGCCAGCATCGGTGGTATCGGCACCCTGGTGGGTAGCCCGCCCAACGCGATTGCAGCAGCCCAGATGGGGATCGGCTTCACCGACTGGATGAAGTTCGGCATTCCGGTCGTCCTGATCCTGATGCCTTGCGGCATTGCCCTGCTCTATCTGGTCACTCGCCCGCAGCTCAACCACAAGGTTGAACTGCAGGATGTCACCATCAACTGGACCCGCGAACGCAAAGTTACCCTGGCTATCTTCCTGACCACTGTGGTGCTGTGGATCGGTTCGCAACCTATCTCCAACGCCTTTGGCGGGATACCTCAACTCGATACCCTGATCGCCATGGGGGCCATCGTTGCCATCGTAGTCAGCCGCGTCGCCAGCTGGGATGACGTCAACCAGAATACCGACTGGGGCGTATTGATGCTGTTTGGCGGCGGCCTGACCCTGAGCGCCATCCTCAAGGCCACCGGCACCAGCGCCTTTCTGGCGGAACATTTGTCGGCCGTCCTCTCTCATGCCAACATTTTCGTGATCCTGCTGCTGCTTGCCGCTTTCGTGGTCTTCCTGACCGAGCTGGTCTCCAATACCGCGACCGCGGCGCTGCTGATCCCGCTCTTTGCCGGTGTCGCTGAAGCGCTGGGTGTCTCTCCCGTCGTCATGGCGGTTCTCATCGCTATCGGGGCCTCTTGCGCCTTTATGCTGCCAGTCGCAACGCCGCCCAATGCCATCGTCTTTGCCAGCGGCCATATCCGCCAGCAAGAGATGATGAAAGCCGGTATGTCATTGAATCTGGTCTTCACTGTGCTGCTGGCTATGCTGGCTTTCTTTGTCGGCGATATCCTCTGATATCCACTAACCCCCGGATAAACAAAACCCCCGCATTGCGGGGGTTTTTTATTGCCGTGAACCATTAGTTGACGGAGCAGCGTTTCAGGTTCCAGATCCGCTCTACATAGTCCTGAATGGAGCGGTCGGAGTTGAACTTGCCCATGGTAGCCGAGTTGATGATGGCCTTCTTCGCCCACAACGCCGGATCGCGATACCAGGTGTCGATCAGCTTGTGCGCATCGGAGTAGGACTGGAAGTCCGCCAGTGTCAGGTAAGGGTCACCCCCTTCCAGCAAGGAGCGCTTGATGGAAGCCAGCTCACCCGGACGACCCGGAGTGAAGTAGTCGGTGTCAAACCAGTCCAGCACAGCTTTCAGCTCTGAGTTCGCATAGTAGAAGTCATACGGGTTGTAACCTCGGCCTTTCAGGGCCTTCACCTCATCCACGTTCAGACCGAAGATGGCGCAGTTTTCAGCACCCGCCTCTTCCGCGATCTCGATGTTGGCGCCGTCCAGCGTACCGATGGTGATGGCACCGTTGAGGGCCATCTTCATGTTGCCGGTACCGGACGCTTCATAGCCAGCAGTAGAGATCTGCTCGGAGACATCAGCCGCCGGGATCAGCTTCTCGGCCAGGCTCACGCGGTAGTTCGGCATGAACACCACTTTCAACTTGCCCTGAATACGGGCGTCATTGTTGACCCGATCCGCCAACTTGTTGATGGCATAGATGATGTCTTTGGCCAGCTTGTAACCGGGCGCCGCTTTGGAGCCAAAGATGAACACGCGCGGATGCATGTCATAGTCCGGGTTGGCCAGCAAACGACGGTAGAGCGCCATGATGTGGATAAGGTTCAGCTGCTGACGCTTGTACTCGTGCAGACGCTTGATCTGGACATCGAAAATCGCCTCGGCGCTCACATCAATGCCGGTTTCCGCCTTGATGACCTTGACCAGCTTCTCTTTGTTGTGACGCTTGATGGTCATAAACTGCTTCTGGAACGCTTTGTCGTCGGCAAACTTCACGACACCACGCAGCTTATCCAGCTGCAGCGGCCACTCCTTGCCCACCACCTCGTTATAGAGTGCAGCCAGTTCCGGGTTGCACGCCAGCAGCCAGCGACGCGGCGTCACGCCGTTGGTCACGTTGCACATTTTTTCTGGCCACAGCTCGGCATACTCGGGGAAAAGATCTTCCTTGACCAGCTTGGAGTGGATCTCCGCAACGCCGTTCACTTTGGAAGAACCGATGACGCAGAGGTTGCCCATGCGCACCTTGCGTACACTCCCCTCTTCGATGATGGAGAGTTTGGCTTTAATTGCATCGTTACCGGACCACTTGGGCTCTACAAGCTCGTTCAGGAAACGGGCGTTGATCTCATAAATGATCTCGAGATGGCGTGGCAACACCTTCTCGAACAGGCTGACAGACCACTTCTCCAGCGCTTCCGGCAGCAGGGTGTGGTTGGTGTAGGAGAAGACCTGATAGCTGATCTCCCAGGCGGCCGCCCAGTCCAGCCCCTCTTCATCCACCAGCACTCGCATCAGTTCGGGAATGGCGATAGTGGGATGAGTATCGTTGAGCTGGATAGCGATCTGGGCCGCGAAATTGCTGAAGTCGCTCTCATGCACCCGCTTGTAGCGGCGCATGATGTCCTTGATGGAGCAGGCGCAGAAAAAGTACTGCTGGATCAGGCGCAGCTCTTTACCGGCATCGGTCTCATCGTTCGGATAGAGCACCTTGGAGATGGTTTCAGCCTGTGCTTTCTCTGCCTGGGAGTCGATGTAACCACCGGCGTTGAACACGTCCCAGTCAAAGAACTCGGAGGCTCGGGATTCCCACAGACGCAGGATGTTGACGGTACTGCCGCCAAAACCGACTACCGGGATATCCCAAGGCACCCCTTTAATCTTGCGACCCGCGTGCCAAACCTTCTTCAGGCCGCCATTGTCACCAAACACGGTCTCGACATAGCCATAGAGCGGGACTTCCTGTACCGACTCCGGACGGCAGATCTCCCAAGGGTTGCCATATTCACGCCAGGAGTCCGGACGCTCAATCTGGCGGCCATCCTGGATCTCCTGACGGAACAGACCGTGTTCGTAGTGGATACCGTAGCCCACTGCCGGGTAGTTCAGGGTTGCCAGCGAGTCGATGAAGCAGGCAGCCAAACGACCCAGGCCACCATTGCCGAGAGCCATATCAGGCTCTTGTTCACACAGGTCGGTCAGATCCAGACCGAGTTCGCTCAGCGCCTCTTCACAAATCTTGTAAAGAGAGAGGTTGTGCAGGTTGTTGGAGGTCAGACGCCCCATCAGGAATTCAGCAGAGAGATAGTGAATAGCACGAGTATCTTTCTTGAAATGAGTCTGCTGAGTGCGGGTCAGGCGCTCGTAAACCTGTTCGTTGACCGCCGCTGCGGTGGCTTTCCACCATGCATCGTGAGAGGCTTTCTGTTCGCTTGTTCCCAAGGTAGAACGCAGGTGACGCACGATACTCGCCTTGAGCTGATCTTTATCCAGTTGGAGATCCTGGTCTGTCTTCTTCTTGGTAGCCATAAACCATATTCCTTCGTTACAAATAAAATTGTTATCCCGAGGATCGGGACCGGCGCTGTTGTTATCTCAAAATATGTACCGGCGTGAGAATACTAACGAAAGCCGCGCAATTAAAAGTTAACGCAAGTCACACTTTAATCGATGAAAACCGCCCCAAAAGCGTGAAAACCCTTTCCTTTGACTCGTTGCCATTCATAAAAAATAACCACCTTTATCAATAGGTTATGCTTAAAGTTGAAATAAAATAACGTGAATAGGTTTTCAACGATTGCCAGGCTTTGAAAATCCTTGAAAATAGGCACTGAAACGGCGCATTGAAAGCGATTTCAGTGCGCCGATATATGCTACAAGGCAAATATGAAACCTGCATTGCACCATCAGGTGTGTGCCTTGAACTGATTGCTTAAAGGATCATAGTGATATCCAATCTGGCCCAACCGCACCGCCAGCTGCTCCTCACTCATGTCGTAATAAGCCAGCAACTCCTCCAGCCCATCACATTCAAGCCGCAATTTCTCATTGATGATGCCCAGCAAAATGTTGGCATCCAGACGCTGCAACGTGCTGATATCCATCTCGGATCCTCCTCTTGACGACCTGTATAACCATGGGTGGTACACCAGCGTTTGTCCATAGAACAAAAAAACACCACCCTTCGATAGATTATTCATCCATTTAAAATCAATCAGTTACAGAAGCTTTACATCGTAGAGATCACATATTTCTTTAAAAACAGCTTGTCAGGTACCCAGAACAGAACTACTGTATGCACATACAGCTTGTATTTTCATACAGGATAAAGGATATGAACCAGACTCTGCACTCTCCCTCTGTCGCAATGAGCAGCACCATCAGCCGTCCATGGCCAACAAGGATCCTCTGCAAAGCGGGATCGGCCACAGCCAGTGTACGTATTCACTCCGATGAACAGTTTCTGGATGAATTGACCCGCATTGGTAACAACCATACCGGATGGATCCTGTTGATCGCCCCACCAGGCCGCCCTGCTGCCAGCCGCTTGCAAGAGCGTGGCATAGACCCGAAACGGGTGCTGATCGTACACAGCCCGAAGATCAAGAACTGGCAACAGACACTGGAGCGCAGCCTTTGTCAGGGGCATTGTGCAGCGGTCTTTACCTGGCTGCCCGAACAGATCGAGCTGGATCACGCAAAATTGCAGCGTCTTGGCCAGCAGTCAGGCATATTGGCCTGCTTCTTTGGCACCAAACGTATTGCTGTGAACGGTAAACGATTGAGTTATGGCGAACAGGATATCTATCTCAATCACTGAGCCAGGGTCGAGCTCCTCTTGATAGCACCTTCTTCCCCCCGCTTGAGTGAAGATGATGGGCACTCAAAGAGTCTGGAAAGAGATGGTTAAACAGACGGTACAATGAACATGACGCCAACGCAGGTACCTTATGGCTCCAGGCAATATATCGAGTTCACTCATATTTTCTCGCCATTGGCACGCTCATCTTGAAATGCCGGGGGACAAGGGGTATAACCACGCGTTTTATCAGGTGTATTAAGTGAGCGGTATGATGCAAGCCCCCTTTTGGCAGGCCAAGAGTCTGCAGCAGATGACTGAGTCCGAATGGGAATCCCTCTGCGATGGTTGCGGCAAATGCTGCCTCAACAAGCTGATCGATGAAGATACCGAAGAGCTGGTGTTCACCAACGTAGCCTGCAACCTGCTCAACACCAAAACCTGCCAGTGCTCCGACTATATGAACCGCTTCAAGAAGGAACCGGATTGCCTGCAGATCACTAACGACAAGATTGCCGAGTATGACTGGCTCCCTTCCACTTGCGCTTACCGCCTGCTTGCCGAAGGGCAACCCTTGCCAGAGTGGCACCCCCTGCTGACTGGTAGCCGCTCAGCCATGCATCAAGCGGGACAATCCGTCCGTGGCAAGGTGATCCACGAAGATGAGGCGGGTGAGTGGATTGATCACATCATCACCTGGGCCAGCTGACACGCTAACCCGCTATTTTCTAGAGACAAGGGCTGCACATGGTGCGGCCCTTGTTGTTTCTGCAAGACATGCTTGCCCATCCGGGTAGAGTATTCACGTTGATTTGACTGGCATGACAGACATGCCCGCCCCTCACAACCAGAAGAGGCATGCCAAGCAGGGCAGAGGCAGAGGCAGAGGCAGAGGCAGAGGCAGAGGCAGAGGCAGAGGCAGAGGCAGAGGCAGAGGCAGAGGCAGAGGCAGAGGCAGAGGCAGAGGCAGAGGCAGAGGCAGAGGCAGAGGCAGAG
>NZ_JBCGFC010000026.1:0-35649 GCF_038739615.1 Aeromonas sp. SER
GAACTCAGAAGTGAAACGCGGTAGCGCCGATGGTAGTGTGGCATTCGCCATGCGAGAGTAGGACACTGCCAGGCACCCAATACAAGAAACCCCGCTCATCGAGCGGGGTTTTTTATTGCCTGAAAATTACGCATCCTCCCTGAAATCCTCTATTTCTACTAATCCATTCAATCGCTTCACTTATTAGTCCTTCTCTATTCAATTTTGTCGCACCAAAACCGGAGTGATCTTGCTCTCGTCTTTTGAGTTGCCCGCCGGAATCTGGGCATAAAAAGTACAGAATGTGATGATTCTACCTTTCTTGTGATTCCCGCTCTGTTTTAATGCCTTCGTCCACACGGATGGACCAAGGAATCACAATAAATTAAGGAATAGAGAAATGTTCAAAAGAACAGTAACGATGATACTGGCGGCGGGAACCCTGGTATTAGGTGGTTGTGCATCCCACAGTGGAGCAGAGCAGGCTACTGACAATAGCGATTTTGGCGGCAAGTCCATCTATCTGCGCGGTGAGATGAACGACTGGATGGCGACCGATGCGAGCAAGGTGGTCAAGGTAGCCGACAAGCTCTACATGGCAAAAGGCACCCTCAAGAAAGAGTGGGCCCCTTACAAGTTCAAATTTGCTGACTCCGGTTGGAGCTGTGGCACCAACTTTGGCTACAAGAGCCCGAGCGATGGCGTTGCCGTACTCGGTGGCGAGGCGGTGCCGGTCAATCCCTGTTCCAAATATGAGGATATGAAGTTCTCACCGGATGCTGACGGGGTTTATGAGTTCTATCTGAATATGGCGGGTGATACGCCGACCGTTTACGTCAAGAAGCCCTGATCCATCTCTGAGTGTTAAATCTCTCAGTAAATTAATCAGTTAAGTGCCCTGGCGCAGAAACCTGCTGGCCGGGGCATTTTTTTAGGATAGAATCTGCGCCCTCATGGCAGCACTATCACTATATATTGTGTTGTTTTTTTTAAATGGTGCTATTGGTTGTGTTTTCTACTACTGTCATGACGTTGATGCATTCATATAAGGTTGATTGAAAATGGCTAAATCCAACCCGGTGCTGGAGAGCGAAGCTGGCTCCCGCCTCATTCCCCTCCAGGAAACTTCCCTCGAGATCTGGGATAGCAAATATCGCCTCAAGAGCAAGGATGGGCATCCTGTCGATGGCACTATCGACGAGACCTACCAGCGCGTTGCTCGGGCGCTGGCGGAGCAGGAGCTGGAACCTGAGGCCTGGTATGAGCCTTTCTTGTGGGCACTGCGCAATGGCGCCATTCCGGCGGGCCGGATCACCTCCAACGCCGGGGCTTTTGAGCACAAGCCTGCCACTTCGACCATCAACTGTACCGTCTCCGGCACCATCGAAGATTCGATGGATGATATTCTCGGCAAGGTGCACGAGGCGGGGCTGACCCTGAAGGCTGGCTGCGGCATCGGTTATGATTTTTCGACCCTGCGCCCACGCGGTGCTTTTGTCTCCGGTGCAGGTGCTTACACCTCAGGCCCGCTCTCGTTCATGGATATCTACGACAAGATGTGTTTCACCGTCTCGTCAGCCGGTGGCCGTCGTGGCGCCCAGATGGGCACCATGGATATCCGTCATCCTGATGTGATCGAGTTTATTCAGGCCAAGCGCGAAGATGGCCGTCTGCGCCAGTTTAACCTCTCCCTGCTGATCACCGAAGATTTCGTCAAGGCAGTGAAAGAGGATGCTCCCTGGTCGCTGATCTTCCCCTACACCGCTAAAGAGGTGGAGCAGGATGGCATTGCGCTGGACGATCCTGCTCAGGTGCTCTGGGCTGACTGGCCCAACAAAGAGGGTGTTGTCTTTAACGAGCTGGGGCAGGTCGCCTGCAAGGTCTACAAGACCCTGCCTGCACGCAAGCTGTGGAACGTCATCATGACCTCCACCTACGACTATGCAGAGCCCGGTTTCATCCTGATCGACAAGGTTAACCAGATGAACAACAACTGGTTCTGTGAGGAGATCCGTGCGACCAACCCCTGTGGTGAGCAGCCGTTGCCGCCTTATGGCGCCTGCCTGCTGGGTTCGGTCAACCTGACCCGCTTCGTTCGCGATCCCTTCACTGACAAGGCGGCTTTCGACTGGACAGCATTTCGCAAGGTAGTGGCCATCTTTACCCGCATGCTCGACAACGTGGTGGAGATCAATCAGCTGCCGCTGGCCAAGCAGCGCGAGGAGATCATCAACAAGCGCCGGCATGGCATGGGGTTCCTCGGGCTTGGTTCGACCCTGACCATGCTGCAGATCAAGTACGGCTCTGCGGCATCCGTGGCCTTTACCGAGCAGGTATCCCAGGAGCTGGCGATGACCGGCTGGCAGGAGTCCCTGCGTCTGGCCAAGGAGAAAGGCTCTGCCCCCATCATGGAGCAGGAGTTTGAAGTGACTGGCAAGATGCTGCGTCTGCGCCCGGAAATGGCGGCAGATGGCATCAAGGTGGGTGACAAGGTGAAGGGTAAGGTGCTGCATGTGCGCTACAGCCGCTATATGCAGCAGGTTGCCGAAGTGGATCCTGCGCTGGTCGCCGAGCTGGCCGAAGTGGGTGGGCGTTTCACTCACCACAGCAGTATTGCACCGACCGGCACCATCTCGCTGTCACTGGCCAACAACGCCAGCAACGGCATCGAGCCGAGCTTTGCTCACCACTACAGCCGCAACGTTATCAAGCCGGGCAAGAAGAGCAAAGAGAGCGTAGATGTCTACTCCTTCGAGCTGCTGGCCTATCGCGAGCTGGTAAATCCGTCCGCCATGCCGTATGCCGATGATGAGGCGAGCCAGCTGCCGGACTATTTCATTACTGCCGATGACATCACCCCGGCGCAACATGTGGATATTCAGGCGGCAGCCCAGCGCTGGATCGACTCCTCCATCTCCAAGACTGCCAACGTGCCGACTGATTTCCCTTTCGAGCAGTTCAAGGATATCTACATGTATGCCTCGGACTCAGGCCTGAAGGGCTGCACCACCTTCCGCTTCAATCCGGAGGCCTTCCAGGGCGTGCTGGTGAAGGAGAAGGATCTGGAGAACACCCTGTACGATTTCACCCTGGAGGATGGCTCCGTCATCTCAGTCAAGGGGAACGAAGAGATTGAATACGATGGTGAGCTGCACACTGCCGCCAACCTCTACGACGCCTTGAAAGAAGGCTATTACGGTAAATTCTGAGAACGACATTATGGTCAAAAAGATCGACAAGAAAATCGTCGCCTACAAGGTGCGTACCAAGGATGAGCCGCAAGAAGAGCTGGCCCCGCAGGATGACGTGGTGCACATGCACGAAACCGTGCTGCGTCCGGAGCGACTGATGGGAACCACTTACAAGCTGAAGACGCCGGAGCATGTCTCCGAGCACTCGCTGTTCATCACCATCAACGACATCATTCTCAACGAGGGCACGGTTCACGAAACCCGCCGTCCGTTCGAGATCTTCATCAACTCCAAGAGCCTGGAACACTACCAGTGGATCGTGGCGCTGACCCGCATTATCTCCGCCGTATTCCGCAAGGGTGGGGATGTCACCTTCCTGGTGGAGGAGCTGCGCTCGGTGTTTGATCCCAAGGGCGGATACTGGAACAAGGGCAAGTACGTACCATCGCTGATCGCCGAAATTGGCAACGTGATCGAGAGCCATCTCACCGAGATCGGCATGCTCAAAGCGCCGGGGCTGGACGAGCATCAGCAGGCGTTTCTGGCTGAGAAACAGGCTGAATTGAAAGCCGCTCAGGAGGCCGAAGAGCAGCAGGCTGGCAGCGGTTTCCCGGCCAATGCGGCGCTCTGCTACAAGTGCCATACCAAGGCGCTGGTGCTTAAGGATGGCTGCATGACTTGCCTCAATTGTGGCGACTCCAAATGTGGTTAATCCGCTAGATAAATAAAAAGACCGGCCCGATGGCCGGTTTTTTATTGCTGCTTTTCTGTTCGAACGATTTTGGCGATGCAAGTGATTTGTTGCGCGATAGTAAAATCGGGCGTAGCGTTGAAGGTAATAAAACTGTCACGGCCGTGTGGTTTCAATGACATCCGAGATTCACACACGTGGCCCTTCAGTGCCAAGGAGGATGCTTATGGACAATACGGACCGAAAGCTGTTTATCCTGGATACCAACGTTCTGCTTCACGAACCCCTCGCTATCTACTCCTTCAAAGAGCACGATGTGCTCATCCCCATGACGGTGCTGGAAGAGCTCGATAACATCAAGGATCGTCACAAGGATGTCAGCCGCGACGCGCGGGTAGCCATCCGTGCGCTGGAAGATGTGTTCCGCGATGCGACTCCGGAGCAGATTGCGCAAGGAGTACCGCTGGCCGGCGAGGCGAGCGGCCATATCTGTATCTTCAGCGATCACCATCTGCCGCAGGATGCCGAGGTGTTCACCGACAAGGAGGCCGACAACCGCATCATCAACGCGGCCCTCTATCTGCAAAAGCATGAGTTGAAGCGTCAGGTGGTGCTGGTCACCAAAGACATCAACATGCGCCTCAAGGCCAAGGGGGCCGGACTTGCCCACGTCGAGGATTATCGCAGCGACCAGCTGATCGACGATATCCGCCTGCTGGCCAAGGGCTTTCAGGTGGTGCCCGGCAGCTTCTGGGAGCGCGTCGGCGAGTGCGAGAGCGAGACCCACGGCCGCGACACAATCCATGTGATTGATGCCAACCTGCTGGAGGGGGTTCACGTAAACCAGTATCTGGTGGATGAAGAGAATTTCTTCGCAGCCCGGGTGCTCAGTCACGATGGCCAGAAGATCCGTATCAAGGATCTGGGCCGCGAGCGACTGATGTCCCGCAAGGCGTGGGGTGTACATCCCAAGAACGTCTATCAGGGGATGGCGCTGGATGCACTGCTGGATCCGCACATCGATCTGGTGATCCTGACCGGCCCGGCCGGTTGCGGCAAAACCTTGCTGGCGATGGCTGCCGCGCTGGAGCTGGTGATCGAGAAGGGGATCTACGAGAAGGTGATCGTCACTCGAAATACCCCGGAAATTGCCGAGAGCATCGGCTTCCTGCCCGGTACCGAGGAGGAGAAGATGATGCCTTGGCTGGCGGCGGTAACCGACACCCTGGAGGTGCTGCACAAGCAGGATGAGAACATGAGTGGCTCGCTCAGTTACATCATGGAGAAGGCCAATATCCAGTTCAAATCGGTCAACTTCATGCGCGGGCGCAGTATTCAGAACACTTTCGTGCTGCTGGATGAGTGTCAGAACCTGACCGCATCCCAGATCAAGACCATCATTACCCGTTGCGGGGAGGGCACCAAGATCGTCTGTTCCGGTAACCTGGCCCAAATCGACTCCAACTACCTGAGCCCGGTGACCTCGGGTCTGACCTACATAGTCGAACGTTTCAAGGATTTCGACGGCAGTGCCAACATCTTCCTCAACGGGGTGGTGCGCAGCCGGTTGGCCTCCTTTGCCGAGGAGAACCTCTGATTTCACCCGATATGTTTGCATTAAAAGGGGAAGCCAATCGGCTTCCCCTTTTTGATCCCGGCGCAGTCTTGGGTCAAGGGCTATTGACCCAGATAGCGCAGCAGCCCCGGGTGGTTGCTGTTTTGCAGAATATCCGGCTTTCCCTGCAGGGCGATGCGGCCCTCGTCTACAAAGAGCACCTGATCGGCAATCAGCTGGGCATCTTCCGGATTGTGGGAGACCATCAGTACGGTAATGCCCTGCTCGCAGGCGAGGCGGGCCACTTCGGCCAGCATCTCCCGACGCAGGGCCGGATCGAGGGCCGAGAAGGGTTCATCCAGCAGCAGCAGTGGTTTGCCCCGCACAAGCGCACGGGCCAGCCCGACCCGCTGCTGCTGGCCGCCGGAGAGCTGCTCCGGCAGGCGGCTTAGCATCTCGCCGAGGCCAACCCGTGCGGCTGCATCGATCACCTGTGTCCGCTGGGCGGCACTCAGGCGCAGACCCGGGTGCAAGCCGATGGCGATATTGTCGAACACCGACAGGTGCAGGAACAGGTTGTGATCCTGAAACAGGGTGGTGACTGGTCGCTCGGCCGGGCCCAGCGGCAACAGATCTTCGCCATCGAAGCTGAGGCTGCCTGACTCCACCTGCACGAAACCGGCGATCATCCCGAGCAGGGTCGACTTGCCTGCGCCGCTTGGGCCAATCAGTGCGGTGATCTCCCCCTTGGGCAGCTTCGCGCTGAAGCTGACGCGCCAGTCGGGGTAGCTGGTCACCAGCGTATCAATGTTCAGCATGTTTTCCTCCAAGCCCCCGTTCCACCAGCCAGAACAGGGAGAAACAGAGTGTCAGCAGCAGCAGGGCGGTGGCGGCTGCCTCGGTCAGCCGATAACTGCCGAGCTGCTGGTAGAGCAGCCAGGGCAGGGTGGTGAGCTCCTGGCTGCCAAACATGGCGATGGCGCCAAGATCCCCCAACGAGAGGATCATCGATAACGCCATCGCCAGTGCCAGCGGACGGCGCAGCAGTGGCCACTCCACCAGCCGCAGGCGATGCAGGCCACGTACTCCCAGGCTGTCCGCCAGCCGGTCATACTGGCGCACCACCAGCTGCATGGGGGCGGAGAGGGTGCGCAGCACATAGGGTAGCGCCATCAGGGCGTTGACCAGCACCACCAGCCAGGGGCCGAGGGCGAACACGTCGGCAAAGGGCATAAACAGGATGAACAGGCCGGTAGAGAGCACCACGGCCGGGATCATCAGGATCACCGAGCCGCTGGCTTCCCACAGGGCGGCAGCCCGTCGCTTGCGAGCCCGTACCCGCAGATGACGGCTGGTGAGCAGCAGTGCGCCACCGAGCAGGGTGGCCAAGGCACCGGCTGCCAATGCTATCAACAGCGACTGACCGCTCGCCTGCCACAGCTTGGCGGAGGTGAGCGCTGTCAGCAGGCCCGGGTGGAGGCCGGCGACGACGATGGCCAGCAGCGGCGGCAGAAAGATGGCGAGGCCGATACAGAGCGAGAAGAGATCCACCACGGCCGTGCCCGGCTGACGGCGATCCGGCCGCAGACAGGGACGACGGGGAGTCACCCGACTGGCCGGCGTAGTCTGCAGCTTGTGCTGCAGGAGCAGCAGGGTGGCGGTCAGGATGAGCTGCACCAGCGCCAAGCCGCCAGCGGTGGCGAGATCGAAGTCAAAGCGCAGCGCCTGATAGACGGCCACCTCCAGGGTGGTCGATTTGGGGCCGCCGCCCAGCGCCAGCACGGTAGTGAAGCTGGTGAAGCAGAGCATAAAGATGAGGCTGGCCAGCCCGGGCAATATGCCGCGAATGAGCGGCCACTCCAGCAGCCGGAATATATGGGATGAGCGCATGCCGAGCTGGCTGGCGAGGCGCCAGCTAGATTCGGGGATACTCTCGATGCTCTGCAGGATGAGACGTGCCGCCAGCGGCATGTTGAAGAAGACATGGGCCAGCAGAATGCCGAACAGGCCGTAGAGATAGTTGCCGGGATCCAGCCCCAAGCTGCGCAGCAGTTGCGGTAGCCACCCCTGTTTGCCATGAACCGCCACGATGCCGAAGATGGCGATGATGACCGGCAGTACCAGCGAGAGACCGAACAGCTTGATCAGCAGGGTTCGGCCAATGAAGCGGCGCCGAGCCAGCGCGCGGGCCACCGGAATGGCGAGCCCCAGGCTCAGCAGGGTGGAGAGCAGCGCCTGCCAGAGACTGAAGCCCAGCACATGGCGCAGATAGGGGTCTGCCAGCAAAGTGCGCGGCGCCAGCGAACCGGCCTGCCACAGCAGGGCCGCCAGCGGCCCGAGGGACAACAGCAGGATCAGCAGGGTGGCTGCACTGCCCGGCAGCCACCAGAGGGGGCGATCCTGTTGCTTCAGAGCGAGCTGGCTCACTGGGCGACGGCTTGCAGCCATTCGCGGATCCACCCTTTGCGATTGGCGGCCACCTCATCGGCACTGAAGGCGAGCGGCTTGGCTACGGTGATCATCTGCTCGAAGCCCTTGGGTAGCGGCGTGTCGATAACCGGATACATCCAGTTGCCGGTCGGGATTTCGTTCTGGAAGGCGGGGCTCACCATAAACTGCAGGAACTGGTCAGCCAGCTTCTCCTGTTTGGCGCTCTTCAGCTTGGCGGCCACTTCCACCTGACGGTAGTGACCCTCCTCGAAGGCGGCAGCCTGATACTGGGGCTTGTTCTCGGCAATCAGGTGGTAAGCGGGGGAGGTAGTGTAGGAGAGCACCATGTCCGCCTCGCCATCGAGGAACATGCCATAGGCCTCGGACCACCCCTTGGTGACGGTGACGGTCTTCTTGGCAAGCGTGGCCCAGGCTTCAGGAGCCTTGTCACCGTAGACAGACTTCATCCACAGCATCAGCCCCTGTCCCGGGGTCGAGGTACGGGGGTCCTGATAGATAACCTTGAGATCGGGGCGCTCCACCAGCTCTTTCAGGCTCTTGGGCGGCTGCTTGAGTTTCTCCTTGTCATAGACGAAGGCGAAGTAGCCGTAGTCGTAGGGGACAAAGGTGTCATCCTGCCAGCCACCCGGCACCTTGATGCCATCCAGCTTGGCGGGATGGGGGGCGAACAGGCCGCTCTGCTTGGCTTCACTGATGAGTGCATCATCCAGCCCCAGCACCAGGTCGGCCTTGCTGTGGTTGCCCTCCAGTCGCAGCCGGTTGAGGATGGCCACGCCATCTTCAAGCGGCACCAGTTTGAGGGTACAGCCGCACTCCTTCTCGAAGGCTTGCTTGATCTTGGGACCGGGTCCCCAGTCGGCAGTGAAGGAGCTGTAGGTGTAGACGGTGAGGGTGTCGGCGGCGAAAGCCTGAGCCGAGAGCAGGCTGGTGGCGACCAGCAGCAGGGTTTTCATCAAGGGCACTCCATTATGAGGTGCCAGCGGATGAGGGCGCAAAAAATGAGCGCCGTGCCTCAAATTCCTCCGCCAGCATTATCTGGATCAGGTTCACGGGTATAATCTCAGCGGTAAACCGCACCCCGTTTGAGAAACGCACCGCATTGTATTAACGTTCTTTTGGGTAGACCAGCACAATTGTGCGTTGCCCATGAGATGATTCCCACTCAACAGAGGATCTTCGCGTGCTTACCAGTACCAAGGAAAGACGTGCTTTTGCACGTATGGTCATCAATGCTCCGGTTACCGTCTATCAGCAGCATCAGGTACTGGAGGGCATCTGTCGGGATCTCAGTGCCAACGGCATGGGGATCTCGGTGGCGGAACACCAGCTTGATACAACCCAGCCGATCCGGATCAGCCTCGCAACCAACAACAACCTGCTTCCCCCTTTCGAAGCCCATGCCCGGATCATTCGGGTGCTGGAGGAGGAGACCGGATTGCTGCTGGCGGTGGAGTTTCAGCCTTTGGGCTGAACCGGTTGCACACTCAACTGCTTGCCATCGACCAGCGTTTTGCTGGTCGATGCTATTTGGCCAGCCGGTAATGCGGCAGGACCGGTAGGTTCGAGCAGCAGATAGGATTGTCCCTGCCAGCTGATGGTGGCATCACCCGGTTTGGCGGGCAGGTCGACCGCCAGCATCGCGTGGCCCGGGATAAAGACCATGGCCTGCTTCAATTCGGGAAAGAGCTGGGCCAACATGGCGGCCATCAGGGTCACCTTGCTGTCGCAATCGCCTCGGTTCTGTTCCAGTACCTGACGGGGAGTGAGAAACCCCTTGCCCTGCCGTCCGTTCAGACTGTCCAGCTGTTTGTAGGGGATACTCTGGATAAAGGCGAGCATCTCGGCCACGGTTTTCTGGCGCGCTTCCGGCTCGCTGCTCCCCTGCTGTTTCAACTGCTCAGCCAGCGGCGCCACCGTGCTGCGGCTCTCCAACGCAATACGAACATGGTCCTGCTTCACCGCCAGCTGGCCATCCGGTGGAGTAAAGTACTGGAAGTAGTGTTTGGTCAGCCACGCCTGCTCCTCTTTGCCCCGTTGCGTTTCCAGCCAGGCCATGGCCTCTTTGGCTTTATCCTGATTGTGACTTTTCAGATGCAGCTCGAGGGAGGGGCGGGAGAGGGTAAACTGAACCTCGGGGTAGTTCTCGCGCACTCCGCGCAGCAGGGTCTGCAGTACCTCCTCCTCCATCCGGGCCGGACGATAGGCGATAAGGGGGGGAAGCTTGCCCTGCTCCAGCCGATAGGTGAGCTGGCGGGGTTTGCCAGTGCTATCTTGCCAGCCGACATTGATTTGGCCGAGGCTGTTGGTGAAGTAAGTCTGGGCAGCTGCAACCGGCAGAGCCAGCAAAGTGCAGAGTAAAAATATCGCCGTCGTTCTCTTCATCGTCCTTATCCTGTCTTGAGGCCGCATCCTTGGCCTGCTGGTTGAAGCGCATTGGCGGAAATAAAAGAGGGAGCCGAAGCTCCCTGTTGATTCTACTCGTTTTTTTGCAACTGGCGCGTTAAATCCAGCTCGGCTGCTTCGCTTCAAAAGCGCTGATGGCGGCCTCGTGCTGCAGGGTCAGACCGATGGCATCCAAGCCGTTGAGCAGGCAGTAACGGCGGAACTCGTCGATCTCGAAACCGAAACTGAGCTCACCGGCGCGCACCTGATTGGCCTCCAGATCCACTTCGATCTCGATGCCCGGTTTGGCGGCCACCAGCTGGAACAGGGCGTCGACCTCCTCCTCCTTCAGGCGCACCGGTACCATGCCGTTGTTGATGGCGTTGCCGTAGAAAATGTCGGCAAAGCTCGGCGCTATGATGGTCTTGAAGCCGTAGTCGGCCAGCGCCCAAGGGGCGTGCTCGCGGCTCGAGCCGCAGCCGAAGTTCTCGCGGGCCAACAGGATGCTGGCACCGGCGAATTGCGGTTGGTTGAGCACGAACTCGGGGTTGGGCTGCTGGCCGGCATCGTCCAGAAAGCGCCAGTCGTGGAACAGGTGCTTGCCAAAACCGATGCGGTTTACTTTTTGCAAAAACTGTTTGGGAATGATGGCGTCGGTGTCGACGTTGGCGCTGTCGAGGGGGACGACGATCCCTTTATGCTGTTTGAATCCTGTCATCGCTCTTTCCTCTTACAGTGCGCGAATGTCGGCGAAGCGGCCGGTGACGGCGGCAGCGGCGGCCATGGCCGGGCTTACCAGATGGGTGCGGCCTGCGCGACCCTGACGCCCTTCGAAGTTGCGGTTGCTGGTGGAGGCACAGCGCTCCCCCGGTTGCAGCCGGTCGTTGTTCATGGCCAGACACATGGAGCAGCCGGGCAGGCGCCACTCAAAGCCGGCCTCGATGAAGATCTTGTCCAGCCCCTCGGCTTCGGCCTGCGCCTTCACCTGCTCGGAGCCCGGCACCACCAGCGCCTGCACGCCAGCGGCCACCTTGCGACCGCGAGCGATGGCGGCAGCGGCGCGCAGATCCTCGATGCGGCTGTTGGTACACGACCCGATGAACACCTTGTCGATGGCAACGTCGGAGAGCTTCTGGCCCGGCTGCAGGTCCATGTAGGCGAGCGCCTTGCGGGCAGACTGCTGCTCCATCAGATCGCTGAAGGATTCCGGCGCCGGAATCGGTTCATTGACGGCAATCACCTGCCCCGGGTTGGTTCCCCAGGTGACCTGTGGGGCGATATCGGCTGCGTCCAGCACTACCTCTGCATCGAAGTGGGCACCTTCGTCGCTCTTGAGGCTCTGCCAGTAGGCGATGGCCTGCTCCAGTGCCTCGCCCTTGGGGGCAAACTCCTTGCCACGGATGTAGTCGATGGTGGTCTGGTCGGGGGCGATCATTCCCGCCTTGGCGCCCAGTTCGATGGCCATGTTGCACACCGTCATCCGCCCTTCCATGGTGAGCCCTTCGATGGCTTCGCCAGCGAACTCCACCACGTAGCCAGTACCACCGGCGTGGCCGACCTTGCCTATGATGGCCAGCACTACATCCTTGGCGCTAATGCCCTCGGCCAGCTTGCCATTGACCGAAATCCGCATGGTCTTGGCGCGACCCTGTTTCAGGGTCTGTGTGGCCATCACATGCTCCACCTCGGAGGTGCCGATACCGAACGCCAGCGAACCGAAGGCGCCGTGGGTGGCGGTGTGGGAGTCGCCACAGACGATGGTGGTGCCGGGCAGGGTGATACCGAGCTCGGGGCCCATCACATGGACGATCCCCTGATATTTGTGGTTGAGATCGTAGAGACGAACCCCGAACTCCTTGCAGTTGGCGGCCAGCGTCTCCATCTGGATGCGGGCCATCTCACCGGAGGCGGCGATGTCCTTGGTAGTGGTAGATACGTTGTGATCCATGGTGGCCCAGGTCAGATCCGGGCGACGCAGCTGGCGATTCATGGCACGCAGGCCCTCAAATGCTTGCGGGCTGGTCACTTCATGTACCAGATGGCGGTCGATGTAGATGAGGGGCGTTTCCCCTTCCACTTCCCGAACCACGTGGGCGTCGAATACTTTTTGATAGAGGGTCTTGGCCATTGCTTCTCTCTTCCTTGTTATCTGTTCTTCAGCTCAGATCCGGGCGGCGATCTGGTCGCCCATGGTGGCAGTGCTCTGCACCGGATGGCGGGCGCTGGCCTGATGCAGGTCGGCGGTGAAGTAACCCTCGGCCAGGGTCTGGGCCACGGCCTGCTCGATGGCCTGAGCGGCGGCTTCCTGGCCCAGGCTGTAGCGCAGCATCAGGGCGGCGGAGAGGATCTGGGCGATGGGGTTGGCGATCCCTTTGCCTGCGATATCCGGGGCCGAACCACCGGCCGGTTCGAACAGGCCGAAACCCGATTCGTTGAGGCTGGCTGAGGGGAGCAGCCCCATGGAGCCGGTGATCATGGCGCACTCGTCGGAGAGGATGTCACCGAACAGGTTGGAGCAGAGCAGCACGTCGAACTGGGAGGGATCCTTGATGAGCTGCATGGTGGCGTTGTCGATATACATATGATTCAGTTCGACGTCGGGATAATCCTTGGCCACTTGCGTCACCACCTCGCGCCACAGGATGGAGGAGGCGAGCACGTTGGCCTTGTCGATGGAGGTGACCTTGCCACGGCGCACGCGAGCCGATTCGAACGCTATCTTGGCGATGCGCTCGATTTCGAAGCGATGGTACACCTCGGTGTCGAACGCCTTCTCATTCGCTCCTTCTCCCTCGCGCCCCTTGGGTTGGCCGAAGTAGATGCCGCCGGTCAGCTCACGCACACAGGCGATGTCAAAACCGCGATCGGAGATATCGGCGCGCAGGGGGGAGAACTGCTCCAGACCGGTGTAGATGCGGGCCGGACGCAGGTTGCAGAACAGTTTGAAGTGAGCGCGCAGGGGCAGCAGGGCACCACGCTCCGGCTGATCGTTGGGCGGCAGATGCTCCCATTTTGGGCCACCGACCGAGCCGAACAGCACTGCATCGGATGCTTCGCAACCAGCGATGGTGCTCTGCGGCAGCGGGGTGCCATGGTTGTCGATGGCAATGCCGCCCACATCAAAGTGCTGATAGTCGAGGGAGAAGCCGAATTTAGCCTGTACTTTTGCCAGCACCTTGACGGCCTCGGCCATCACTTCCGGGCCAATGCCGTCACCCGGCAATACTGCGATCCGATAACTGCTCATACTGTCTCCGTCTTGATTGTGTTATTGCGTTCCATCTGTTCGGCGACCTGATCGGCGCGCCAGATGCTGTTGATCACATGCAGCAGGGCATGGGCTGAGGATTCGATGATGTCGGTGGCGAGCCCCATGCCGTGGAATTTGCGCCCTTTGTACTCGGCGACGATATCGACCTGACCGAGAGCATCCTCCCCTTCGCCCTTGCTCTTGAGAGCATATTTGTCGATGCGGATCTCGTAGCCGGTGATCCGGTTGATGCACTGGTAGACCGCATCCACCGGACCGTTGCCGGTGGCGGCTTCACTCACCACCTCACCGCCCACCTTGAGCTTGACCGAGGCGGTCGCCATTACCGAGCTGCCGCTCTGTACCCCGAGGTACTCCAGCTTGAAGTGCTCAGGCTCCTCGTGGATCTGGCTGAAGAAGGCGAGCGCCTCCAGGTCGTAGTCGAACACTTGCCCTTTCTTGTCGGCCAGGGTGAGGAACTTGGCATAGAGATGGTCGAGGTCGTAGCTGCTCTCGGCGTAGCCCATGGACTCCATCCGGTGCTTGATAACGTGGCGGCCGGAGCGGGAGGTCATGTTGAGGTTGTTCTGGGTCAGGCCAATGCTCTCGGGGGTGATGATTTCATAGGTGTTTTTCGCCTTGAGTACCCCATCCTGATGGATGCCGGAGCTGTGGGAGAAGGCGTTGGCACCGACGATCGCCTTGTTGGGCTGCACCGGCATGTTGCAGAGCTGGCTGACCAGCGTGCTGGTGCGATGGATTTCGCTGTGGCGGATATTGGTGTGCACCCCGAGCAGATCGGCGCGGGTTTTGAGGATCATCGCCACCTCTTCCAGCGAGCAGTTGCCGGCCCGCTCGCCGATACCGTTGATGGTGCACTCGATCTGGCGAGCTCCCATCTGCACTGCGCCGATGGAGTTGGCTACCGAGAGCCCCAGATCGTCGTGGCAGTGGACCGAGATGATGGCCTTGTCGATGTTGGGCACCCGGTTGAACAGGGTATGGATGATGCCGGAGAACTCGGTCGGCACCGTGTAGCCGACGGTATCCGGGATATTTATGGTGCGGGCGCCGGCCTTGATGGCGGCCTCCACCATGCGGCAGAGGTTATCGATGGGGGTGCGGCCTGCATCCTCGCAGGAGAACTCCACATCGTCGGTGTAGCGCAGCGCATGCTTGATGGCGCTGGTGCCCATCTCCAGCACATCCTCGAAGCTCTTTTTCAGCTTGCTCTCCACATGGATGGAGGAGGTGGAGATGAAGGTATGGATGCGAAAGGCGTCGGCGACCCGCAAGGCTTCACCGGCGGCATCGATATCCTTGGGCAGGGCGCGGGCGAGGGCGCAGACCCGGCTGTTCTTGATATGGCGGGCGATGGTCTGCACCGAGTGAAAATCGCCGGGAGAGGAGACCGGGAAGCCTACCTCCATGACGTCGACACCGAGCCGCTCCAGCGCCAGGGCAATCTGCAGCTTCTCCTTGACTGTCAAACTGGCCGCCAGGGCCTGCTCACCATCACGCAAGGTAGTATCGAATATGATGACCCGATCTGACATGTGACTTCCCTCTTCCTAAGTTCGGTGACGTGCATCCTGCGGCGGCATAAAAAAACCCGTGCAGGGTGCACGGGTTTTTGTAAATTCCGGCTATGCCTTAGCCCGGCTACAAGGATCCCGCGCGAGTTAACGCGATTAGGGAAATTAGTAGTAGCGGGGTGGCAATACGCATGACGTTGTTGTCCTTGCAGTCGATAACGCCTTTACCAATATCGAGATTTTTATGCTGTGTCAACACGCGCAGTCAGGGGAAATCTGCTGGGATATTTAATCGGATTGTAAAGGATTGCAAATTTCCTTGTCCCATATTCGGCCCATGACGGATTATCTGGTCATTCCTGCTGTGCTCTCTATCTCTGCACAACCAGATCGACTTATCAGCATTGGCTGAATTTTCTGAGGTGTTAAATGGAAAAACGTAGACCAGGTCGTCCGGTCGGACGTTCTGACATTCGTGACAAGTTGCTTGCTGCCGCCCGTGAGCGTTTTCTCAATACTCCCTATAGCAAGGTAACTACACGCGAAATCGCGGAGCTGGCTGGCTCCAACTTGGCGATGATCCACTACTACTTCGGCAGTAAAGAGGGTCTTTACAAGGCGGTGCTGGGTGATGTCGCCGAGCCGCTTGACCATGCCTGGCAAGATGAGCACAGCAACCACAGCCTCAACGAGCTGCTCAACACCTACTATCAGGTGATGGCGCCAAACAGCGAGCTGACCTCCGCTATCTCCAGCGCATTGTCGACCGAGAAGAGCCCGGGGCGGGATTTTGTGCTGAGCCGTCTGCTGGAACGTCAACTGCCGCAGTTCGACGCCCTGCTGGAAACCATGAAAACCAACGGCGAGCTGGGTGACAATCTGGATCCCGAGATGCTGAAGATCTCCTTCCTCAGCATGATGTGGCAGCCGTTCGTGATGAAAGATCTTTACGAACAGGTATTTGGCCTGAAAGTGGACGAACAGTTCATGGCTCGTCTGGCAGATCACAACTGCCGCCTGATGGAGACCGGTTTACGCGGCAATCACTGATAACCGCACAACCCATCGATTTAAAAGGGCCGTTTGGCCCTTTTTTCATAAATCTGTTATCCCCCGTTCAACACCCTGTCATCCCGCCTCCCTACTCTGCAATGAGATCTCGGGGAAGGAGGGGTTATGAACAAGATCCAGCAATGGGACCTGCAGGTATGCCGGGTCTGTCTGCTGCACACCTATAACCGGCAGCAAGCCAGGGTGAGTCGCCTTGTCTCCCGTACCGGTGACGGCCCGCTTTACGCTGTGCTGGCCGCCCTGCTCTGGTGGCAGGGGGAGAGTGAACGAGAGCTGGTAAAGCTGGCGCTGCTCGCCTTTGCCATCGAGTTGCCGCTCTATCTGCTGCTGAAAAACAGCCTGAAACGGCAACGGCCAGTCGGTTTGCCGGTCTTTATCACCCCCTCCGATCGTTACAGCCTTCCCTCCGGCCATACCGCAGCCGCCTTCTTGATGGCCACCATACTGGCGACCGGTTTTCCGCTCTGGGCACCGCTGCTGTTTGGCTGGGCTGCGCTGGTGGGGGCATCCCGGCTGCTGCTCGGGGTTCACTACCTGAGCGATCTGGTGGCAGGCGCCCTGCTGGGTGGCGGCTGCGCCCTGATGGCCCTCTGCTGGGGTCAGGGATGAAGATACTGTTTGGCGTGCAAGGCACCGGCAACGGCCATATCAGCCGCAGCCGCACCTTGGCCCGGGCGCTGCGAGCGGCCGGGGTCGAGGTGGATTATCTCTTCAGCGGGCGACCCGCTGACCGCTACTTCGATATGGAGGAGTTCGGGGAGTACCGCACCTTTGCCGGGCTCACCTTTGTCAGTCATGAGGGGCGGGTCTCGCCGTGGCGTACCCTGCAGGCGGCATCGCCGCTCACCTTCTGGCGGGATCTGCAAAGGCTCGACTGCCACGGGTACGATTTGGTGGTGAGCGATTTTGAGCCGCTAACCGCCCATGCCGCCCGCCGCTGCGGCATCCCGAGCCTTACCGTCAGCCATCAGGCCAGCTTCAATTGGCCGATCCCCCGCTGGGGTGAAGATGGCTTGAGTCGCCAGCTGATGCGCCACTTTGCGCCGGTCAATCAGCCGCTCGGGCTGCACTGGTTTCACTTCGGTCAGCCGATTTTGCCACCGGTGATCGATCCTGTTCGGGTGATGCCGGATAACGGCGAGATCCTGGTTTATCTGCCGTTCGAGCAGACCGAGGCGATCGCGGCGCTGTTGTCCCGCTTTGGCCAGCAGCGCTTTGTCTGCTTTCACCCCGCCATTCGCAGCCCGAGCCAGTGGCGCAACCTGCGCTTTGAGCCCCCCTCGCGCCCCGCTTTTCTGACGGTGCTGGCAGGATGTCGCGGCGTCATCTCCAACGCCGGTTTCGAGCTCGCCTCCGAGGCGCTCAGCCTCGGCAAGAAGTTGCTGGTCAAACCCCTTGGCGGCCAGTTCGAGCAGCTGACCAACGGCAAGACTCTGGAGATGATGGGGCTGGCGACCCTGATGGATTATCTCGATGCCAATCTGGTACGCAGCTGGCTCGACAGCGCATCGCCGGGGATGGTCTGCTACCCCGATGTGGCGCGGGAGCTGGCCAGCTGGCTGGCTGCAGGGGCCGAGGAGAGCGTCTCCTCTCTGTCACGTCGGCTCTGGGGGAGGACGCTCTTTCCCGAAGAGGTGAGCGATCGCCTGAGCGAGCTGGAGGGCGGTGAAGGTTTGTCTGGCTGCTGGTTATCGCAAGTGAGCGCGGTTGACTAGACTGAAAGGCGATCCCACCAAGGAGAGGATGGAGCAAATGCGCTTTACCAATGAAAACGGCGAAGTCATGAATCTGGCTGACAATCTCACCCTGCACGAGCTGCTCGATATGGGTGTCAGCATTTCGGTCAGTGAAGAGACAGATCCGGATCAGCAGATCTGGCTGGCCGAGCCGGAAGATGAGCACTAGATCGCTCTGCTGCCACAAAGCCCGCCCCTGTCGGCGGGCTTTTTTATTGCCGTTTTTTCACCTGCCAGCACAATTCTCTGCCTATTAGCGTGACATCTTCCCGTTTCTGTTACCGCCGCTCTTATGGCCGGGCACTGCCTGAAATGTCTGACTGGCACCCGCCGACAAAGCCGTGGACAAGCGTTCATTGGCGGGTTAAGTTGGTTTTTCACCCGATTTTCGGGTCAATGATGGAAAAATCCTTTTTTTCTGCTGCCGACGGGGCTGAATTGGGCCGATCTGCCTTCAGATAACAACAAGAAACGGATCGGGCCGTGCCGGGAAGCACGGCATCGTCGGCGGGATTCGCTAAACGGAGCAAAGCCTGGAGGGCTTTATCATGGAGATGTTATCAGGCGCCCAGATGGTGGTTAGAGCGCTGGAGGATCAGGGAGTTGAGCACGTCTTTGGCTACCCTGGTGGCTCGGTGCTCGACATCTATGACGCTCTCTTCGAAAACGGCAAGATGGAGCATGTCCTGGTGCGGCACGAGCAGGCCGCTGTGCACATGGCTGACGGTTACGCCCGTTCCACCGGCAAGGTGGGAACCGTGCTGGTTACTTCCGGCCCGGGAGCAACCAACTGCATTACCGGTATTGCCACCGCCTATATGGATTCCATTCCGCTGGTGATCCTCTCCGGTCAGGTGCCGACCAGCATGATCGGTGAGGATGCGTTCCAGGAGACCGATATGATCGGTATCTCCCGCCCGGTGGTGAAGCACAGCTTCCTGTGCAAGAAAGCCAGCGACATTCCGGCCGCCATCAAGAAGGCCTACTACATTGCCGCCAGCGGCCGCCCGGGGCCGGTGGTGGTGGATCTGCCCAAAGATGTGCAGAATCCGAAAGAGAAATTCCCCTACGAATACCCCGAGACGGTCTCCCTGCGCTCCTACAACCCGACCAAGTCGGGCCACAAGGGCCAGATCAAGCGGGCCGCCAAGCTGCTGGTGGATGCCCAGCGCCCGGTAATGTATGTGGGTGGCGGCGCCATCAACGCCAACGCGGATCATCTGGTGATCAAGCTGGCGGAGCTGCTGAACCTGCCGGTGACCACCACCCTGATGGGGCTGGGCGCCTTCCCGGGTACCCATCCGCAATCCATCGGCATGCTGGGGATGCACGGTACCTTCGAAGCCAACAAGACCATGCATAACTCGGATCTCATCTTCGCCGTGGGTGCCCGCTTCGATGACCGCGTCACCAACAACGTGGCCAAGTTCTGCCCCAATGCCACCGTGGTCCATATCGATATCGACCCCACCTCCATCTCCAAGACGGTGCAGGCCCATGTGCCTATCGTCGGCTCGGTGGAAACCGTGCTGGAGCAGATGCTGGAAGTGATCCGCGAGTGTGGCTTCGATAACGACAAGGAGGCGCTGGCGGACTGGTGGAGCCAGATCAACCAGTGGCGCTCCCGTCACTGTCTGGCTTACGAAAAGTCGGCCAGCCAGATCAAGCCGCAGCAGGTGATCGAGACCCTCTACAAGGTGACTCAGGGTGAGGCGTTCGTTGCCTCCGACGTGGGCCAGCACCAGATGTTTGCCGCCCTTTACTACCCGTTTGCCAAACCGCGCCAGTGGATCAACTCCGGTGGCCTCGGCACCATGGGCTTCGGTATTCCGGCCGCCATGGGGGCCCAGTTTGCCAACCCGGATGCGGTGGTCTGCTGCGTCACCGGCGACGGCTCGGTGCAGATGAACATTCAGGAGCTCTCTACCTGCATGCAGTACGGGGTGCCCATCAAGATCATCTCCATCAACAACCGTGCGCTGGGCATGGTCAAGCAGTGGCAGAAGATGTTCTACGGTGGTCGTCACAGCCACTCCTACATGGAGTCCCTGCCGGACTTCGTCAAACTGGCAGAAGCCTACGGCCACGTCGGCATTGCGGTGAGTGATCCGGCCGAGCTGGAGAGCGCCATGGAGAAAGCCTTCGCCATGAAGGATCGGCTGGTGTTCATGGATATCTCGGTCGACCCGGATGAGCACGTCTATCCGATGCAGATCAAGTTTGGCGCCATGGATGAGATGTGGCTGAGCAAGACGGAGAGAACCTGATGAGACACATCATTTCAGTACTGCTGGAGAACGAATCCGGTGCCCTGAGCCGCGTGGTGGGTCTCTTCTCCCAGCGCGGCTACAACATCGAGACCCTGACGGTGGCGCCGACCGAGGATCCCACCCTGTCGCGCATGACCATAGTCACCATGGGTGACGAGCGGGTGCTGGAGCAGATCCAGAAGCAACTGCACAAGCTGGTGGATGTGCTCAAGGTGTGCGACCTGAGCGAAGGGGAGCATATCGAGCGGGAGATCGCGCTGGTCAAGGCGCGCGCCGCCGGTGGCGCTCGTGATGAGCTGAAACGGTTGGCGGATATCTTCCGCGGCCAGATCGTCGATGTCACCCCGGAGCAGTACACGGTACAGCTGGTGGGCACCAGCGAGAAGCTGGATGCCTTTATCAAGACTGCTGCCCAGACCAACGAGATCATCGAAGTGGTGCGCTCCGGCGTCTGCGGCATCTCGCGGGCGGACAAGGCACTGCGGCCCTGATGGCTGGCGGGACAGCTGATGATGTGTCAGCTGCCGCAGAGTGAAAGAAAAGAGGGCTCTGCGGAGCCCTTTTTGTTTGGTTTTTCTTTACGAGGGGAGGTGTGATGTTCGGTATTCATGATCTTGCACTGTTTATGGTCTCGGGGTTGCTGCTCAATATCATGCCGGGGCCCGACTCCCTGCTGGTCATGTTGCGCAGTGGCTCGCAAGGGTGGCGTGCCGGTTCGATTGCGACGTTGGGCATCGGCACCGGTGTCATGGTGCATGTACTGGCGGCGGCCCTCGGTCTGTCGGCCCTGCTCAGCGCGTCGGCCGAGCTGTTTGCCCTCATCAAGCTGGCTGGCGCCATCTACCTCATCTATCTGGGGTTCTCCCTGCTGCGCCAGCAGGCTACGGGTGCCATGGAGAGAGGGGCCACCCTGCCAGCCCTCTCTTATGGTCAGATTTACCGGCAGGGGGTGCTGACCAATGTGCTCAATCCCAAGGTGGCTCTCTTTTTCCTCGCCTTCGTGCCCCAGTTCATCGCGCCGGATGCCCCCGACAAGGCGCTCGCCTTTATCCTGCTCGGCTGCATCTTCAATCTGGGCGGCATCATCTGGTGTCACCTGCTGGTCTTTACCACCGTCTATGCCAGCCACAAGGTACGCTTGTCACAGCGTCTTGGTCGCTGGCTCAACCGGGGCATCGGCACCCTGTTTGTCGGGCTCGGGATCAAGCTCGCCAGCGACTAGCGCGCGGCTTTCTGACCTGGGGCAGATTATCGTGCGCCGCGCTGTGGTATGGTCGGCAGTCAGCTGCGGGGTCAGCCCCGCTCTCTCTTTTTCAGGTCAGCCCCACTGGCCGCAGCAGCGAGATCCCTTGCCCAGATGAACATCGCCCGGCTCAAGAACTTTACCGAGATAGTGAAGAACAACTTCAACATCTCGGCGACGGCGGAGAAGCTCTACACCTCCCAGCCGACCCTCAGCAAGCAGATGAAGATGCTGGAAGATGAGCTGGGGCTCGCCCTCTTTACCCGCAAGGGGAAGAATCTGGTCGGCTTGACCAGCGCAGGCGAGCAGGTGATGGAGTTGGCCAAGGGGGTGGTGGCGCAGGTGGAGCAGATCAACCAGCTGTCGCTGGGGGAGCAGTTGGCCACCAGCGGGGTGCTGCGCATCGCCACCACCCATACCCAGGCTCGCTACAAGCTGCCAGCGGTGATTACCGAGTTCAGCCGTCGTTATCCCGATGTGGCGATCCAGCTCCATCAGGGGGCACCTGCCCAACTGGCCCAGATGGTGCAAAGCGGCGATGTGGATATGGCGATCGCCACCGAGTCCATGTATCTGTTCGACGAACTGGCCGCCGTCCCCTGTTATCGCTGGGGGCGCAGCGTGGTGGTGCCCCACGGTCATCCGCTGATCGACTGCCAGCCGCTCTCGATGGCCGATCTGGCCCGCTATCCCCTCATCACCTATGTATTCGGCTTTACCGGCCGCTCCAAGATGGATAAGGCCTTCAGCCGCCACGGCCTCTCGCCGAAAACCGTGCTGACCGCCACCGATACCGATGTGATAAAGCACTACGTCCGGCTCGGGATGGGGGTCGGGGTGATTGCCAGCGTGGCCTTCGACGAGGGGGACAGGGAGGATCTGGTGAGCCTCAACATCGACCACCTGATCGCCTCGAGCGCGACCCACATCTGCCTGCGCAAGCATGCCCATCTGCGCGACTACATGTACGACTTTATCCACCTCTACGCCCCCCATATCAGCCGGGAGACGGTGCAGCTGCACCTTATCAATCAGCCGCCGACTGCCAATATGGCGGAGTTGCCGTGGCTCTAGCCGCGGGTTGTTTGTCGTACACAGAGACAAAAAAAGAGAGGCCTTGGCCTCTCTTCTGGTTTTATCGGTATGCGGGATTAAGCGCTGCGGGTCGCCAGATTGATAAAGATCTGGGCTCCGACCAGCAGGCAGTCGTCATCGAGGTAGTAGGGGTTCGCATGCAGGTAGTTGCAGATCCCTTTGGCCTGACAGCCGCTGCCGAGAAAGAACATGGCCCCCTTGCGGCCACGGCAGGCGTTGACCATATAGCTGAAATCTTCGCTGCCGGTCATCGGCTGACCCTGAGCGTTGATCCCCTCGGAGGGCAATACGTCGGCGGCCGCTTGCAGCAGACGGGCGCAGGCATCGGCGTGGTTCTCGACCGCCGGATACCCGGCATAGACCATCTTGGTCTTGAAGCCGCGCAGTTCGCTCTGGGCCACGATCTCCTTGAAGCTGTTCTTCAGGATCTGGTCGGTCTCGGCATCCATGGCACGGATGGTGCCGCGCGCCTGCACATGGTCGGCGATGGCGTTGGGGATGGTGCCGCCGTTGATCATGCCGCAGCCAAATACCGCCGGGCTGAACGGGCTGGTGCGCTTGGCGACGATGTAGTCCATATCCTCGATGATCCGCACCGCTTCACGGATGGCATCCAGCCCCTTGTGGGGGGTGGAGCCGTGGGCGGAGATACCGTGCACATCCAGCGTCCAGGCGGAGCCCCAGGAGGACATGACTCCGTGGTTGAACTTGATGGTGCCGGTCTCCATGGCGCCGTCGTTATGGAGGGCATAGACCTCGTCCACCCCCTTCATGCAGCCCAGTTCAACCATCTTCTCGGCGCCCGGCACCCGCATGTCCTCTTCCGCCATCTGGAAGATAAAGCGGACGTTGTACTGCAGGCGGGAGCGCTGTTCGGCAAGGAATTTGGCCGCGGTCAGGGCGATCGCCATATGGGAGTCGTGACCGCAGTTGTGAGCCATTCCCTCGTGGGTTGATTTGAACGCAACGTCGCTCATGTCGTGCATCTCGAGGCCATCCATGTCGGCACGGAAGGCGATGGTCGGCAGTACCGGGTCAACCACCAGATCGCCGTGGAAACCGGTGAAGCCCGGATAGTCGGTGAGACGGTAGCCAAAGCCTGCCATCAGCTCGCGACAGTAGGCCGAGGTCTTGAACTCGACACCGGAGGCTTCCGGAATGGTGTGCAGGTGGTGGCGTACTTCGTAGCTGAAGTCGCGCAGGGCCAGCAGGGCCGGTTCAATATGGATGTTGTTCATCAGATGATCCCTTGAATGGAGAAGCCGAGTTGGGCCACCAGCGAGGCGCCGAAGAAGCAGCAGGTGGAGACGATCATGAAGATCAGGATCACTTTCCAGGACATCTTCTTCAGCTCTTCCAGCTGACCGCCCACCGAGAGACCGGCAAAGGCCAGCAGCGGTACGCAGCAGGAGAGGAAGGAGATCTTGGCGACGGCGTCGATAAAGAGGCCGCGCACCGGGGTCTCCGGCAGGCAGATGAGAATGCCGATGATGGTGGCATAGGCAAACGCCGGCAGGGAGGAGGGCAGATAGCGTTTGGCAATCAGCGAAGCGAACACCACCAGTGACATGGCGATGAAGCTGTCACCCATCAGCCAGAGCGGGGTGCCGGTGGTCAGGGTCTGGGTAAACATGGCCAGCAGGATCGCCAGAAAGACGAACCGCATATCCATTACGATGCTTTTCATGCTTTCTCTCCTTTGGCAGTCAGGGCATAGATTTTTTCAGCGAGCGGCAGACCCAGATAGGTGAGGGAGAGGGCGCCGAGGGCTGACGAGAGCAGGTTCGATGCCGCGGCGATGCTCAGCACCTGCTGAGCCAGCGCTTCGTCGAGACCGTTGATCAGGGCGCCGGAGGCGGCACTCAGCATGGAGCCTGAGCCCACACCGGAGCCGGCAGCCAGTGCCAGCGGGTGCAGACCGGTGAGCGGGGCGATGCTGCCCAGCACGCTGAACCAGAGGGTACCGATGACGGAGCCGCACAGGTAGATGGCCAGCACGCCGATGTACTCCTGGGAGCCGGTGCCGAACTTGCCCTGAATTACCGCAACGGACGGCTCACGGCTGATGGAGGAGCAGGCCCCGATGGCGCGACGGCCAAAGCCGAACTTCACCGCCAGCGGGATGGCGATCAGGATTGGCAGCAGGTTGCCAATCTCCTGCAGGAACAGCGGCACGCCGACGCTCAGGATCATCTTCAGGTTGGGGATGATCATCCCCGCATACTGGGTGCCCAGGATCAGCAGGCTGAAGCCTACCATCTTGCCGCAGAAACCCTCTTCTTTTTCGGTGAAGAGCTGCTTCCAGCCGGGGATGCGATCCTTGACCGGTTTGGCGGAGACAATCATGCCGATGATGACGGCAAAGAGCATCGGCAGGATCGGGATGATGGCGATGCCGATCTTGATCTCCTGTTTGCCTATCAGGTACTGGGCCACAAAGATCAGCATGGCGGTTGCCAATATGCTGACCGTGACCGTCTTGAGGGGGCTGGTTTGCTGCATAGTCTTTTCTCTTGTTATTCCCATGTGTGGCCATCGTCAGGATTGTCCAGACCGATGATGGGGGCATGATAGGGAGGGTCACGGGGGAGGAATGTGACCTTCATCAAGCTGGCCATATGGCATTTTTTCATGGGGTATGCCCTTTAACCCTATGGATACCAAGGGTTAAATGCCGTTAACAGAACGTCAGCATTGGCAGGACAAGATAGGCAAACAGAAGGGAGATGGTGACACCGCCCCGCAGGGCGGTGACGCGTATCAGACGGGCGTGTTGAGGCGGGCACTGCGCAGCAGCAGGGGCAGTTGGTAGAGCACCAGGGCACCGAGCACCAGTCCGGCTCCGGCCAGTTTGGCACCGCCGAGGGGTTCGCTATAGAAGAGGGTGCTCAGGATCAGGGTCCAGACCGGTTCCAGCAGCATCATCAGGGCTGCGTGAGCGGTAGTCATCTTGCTCAACGCATGAGTGAGCAGCCAGTAGCGCAATGTGGTGGCGATCAAGACGCTCGCTGCAAACCAGCCCCAGATGCCGTGGCTGACACCGGCCTCGGGCCACTGCTCGGTCAGCAGGGAGAGCAGGGTGCCGAGCAGGCCGGTCATCGCCAGCTGGATGCAGGTGAGCCAGGTGGGGGCGATGGATTGGGCAAAGTGGCGATGGACGGCAAGCTGGATACCGAGGGTAGTGGCAGCCGCCAGAAACCAGAACAGCGAGAGCGACACGCCCCAGTGGGTACTGCTGGAGAGCAGCAGCAAACCGGCGATAGCAATGGGCAGGGTGAGCCAGTAGTGGCGGCCGGGTTTGGCCCGAAAGGCTGCCCAGGCCGCCAGCGGGGCCATCAGGGTCGCAACGCTCATGATAAAGGCGCCGCTGCCGAGCGCATCGCTCTGGCTGATGGCGGTGACCCACAGCAGCAGGCTGGCACCGAGCAGGGTGCCACAACCGGCAGCGCGCACCATCTGGGCTCGGCTCGGCGGTGGCTCGCGCAACCAGGCCAAGGGGAGCAAAAGCAGGGCGGCCAGCAGAAAGCGGCTGCCGATAAAGGCAGCGGGCGGCAGTTCGCGGATCGCCTCTTTCGAGAAGAGCCAGCCGGCGGCAGCCAGCAGGGTGACCAGTACCATCAGCAGCAGGGGCGTGCGGTTCATAGCGCTTGTAGTGGGGAAGTGGGAAGGGGAGCATAAAGAAAGGCGCCGGGTATTGCTACCCGGCGCCTTTCATCTTTGCCCTGTTCCGCTTGCGCGGCATCAGGCCAGCAATCAGTTCATGCCGTATTATCACACTATCGGTCTAATGCTGTTTGATGACGGCCATGGTTTTTGCATATCTAGTTGATTTTTATCTTTTAATTATCTTGCCTTGTCTAAAGCCATCTTAGGGGATATAAGACAGGTGTGGGTTCAAGTGTGGGTTCAAAATGGCAATTTCAGATTCAAAACTCAAAGCAATGTTGCGTGGTCACGATGATGATACGCCCAGAAAGGTTGCGGACAGGGATGGGTTGTCTGTTCTTTGGAGGAATAGCGGAAAAGTCAGCTTCGTGTACCGCTATCGAATTTTAGGCAAGGCAAAAAACCTGACTCTGGGATCCTATACCGGCCAGGAGGGGGGGCTGTCGCTTTCCGAAGCAAGGAAAAAGGCGGCGCAATGTCGAGCTTGGTTGGAAGAGGGCAATGATCCCGCCTTGATGACGCGGATCGGGAAAGATGAAAGGCTTAAGCCTGTCACGGTTAAAGATGCACTCGAGTATTGGCTCTGCCATCACGCCGATAAGAAAAGGTCGAACAGTGAGAAGCATCGCCAGCAATTTGCGAAGTGGGTCTATCCCCGTATCGGAGATCTTCCTTTGTCAGATTGTGATACCCGTCACTGGTTGAGCGTTTTTGACGAATACTCGAAGGTAGCTCCTGTGGCTAGTGGGTATTGTTTCCAAAACTGTAAGCATGCTCTGAAGTTTTGCCGTGTCAGACAGTTTGCAGTGAGTAATGCATTGGATGACTTGACCGTCGCTGATGTTGGGCAAAAAGCTAGTAAGCGAGATAGGGTTCTGACGCTAGAAGAACTGCGCACACTATGGGATTGGGCTGAGAAGCTAGGTCCATATTGCTACTACGGAAATTTGGCCAAGATTCTGTTGTCGTTCGGCGCAAGAACTCAAGAAGCTCGGCTATCAGCCCCCGAAGAATGGAATCTAGTCGAAGGTACATGGACGGTTCCAGCGTCCAACTCGAAAACAGGTAATAAAATCGTGAGACCAATACCTGATTTTATTCGGCCGACGATAGACGCCCTGCTGAAAGCTGCCGCCGCACAGTCATCCTCATACTTGCTAGGGGAGCTCAAGCGACCAGAAGCGGTAAGTCAGTGGGGAAGGGGGATTTGGAAACGGATCGGGCATAGCGCCCCTTGGACATGGCACGATCTGCGAAGGAGCTTAGCGACCCGCCTAAACGAGGCTGGGATTGCCCCCCATGTCGTGGAACAAATTTTAGGTCATGCTCTACCTGGTGTAATGGCTCACTATGTTCATACGGTTCGGTTACCGGAACAAAAAATGGCTCTGGAGTTGTGGGGAGGGATTTTAAAACCTTCAGAACAACCGCCAGACAATATTGTGCATCTACAAGTGGGGTAGGGGAGCACAGATCTTTCTTCAGTGATTTGTAGACTGTGTAAATGGAGGGTACACCGGGTGTACCCTCCATTTACTTTTGCTGTATTTTGCAGACTGCTCCGCTATGCTACATAGCCACCTGATGGGCACGAAGCTGGTGCGGCGCCTTCCCTGGCCATTAGCCTTGCCTGTCAGGTGGTCTGTTGCAGGTGATCCTGATAGACCTTCTGCCACTTAGTATGCTCAGCCTTATCGCCTCTGGCCTGCCAGAAAGCACAGGTGCTCTGTGCCAATTCTGCGGCCATGGCATGGTCGTTATCACGACGACAAATCAGATACTGGGCTAGCCAGTTTTGGTACTGCTTCATTGATACCTCTTAAACCGCTATCCAAATCAATTGACCGGATCGGTATCCGTTTTAGGCTGTGCTGCGCGGTAAGCATCCATGATAGGAGACCACGCTTCGCCGGTTGGGATCGGATATTTGTCGTAATAGGGGCGGACATTCTTATCGAAACTGGCCCATCGCTCCTGATATTGGCTATCTAGCGGCACTTTCTTGTCATACCAATCGCCGGTCACTTCATGCGCCATGCCACTCGCAATCAGCACGTCAGGTAGTGGATCTGGGCTTCTCAAGAACACCTCCACATATCCTCCTGGGGCGAGCCCTAGCGCGATGTAGTTACGTTGGGCAATTCGATCATCTTTGAGGCGGTAACGCTGTGCCATCCGCTTGCCCAGATCCTTGGGTAGTTCCAGCGGTAATCCCATATCGCTTCTTGTCGTGATACGACACACATTCGATCTCTACCTCATGCGCAGACCTGTTCCTTGGCAAACTGGATAAATACATGATTTCACATCAGCGACTTATTCGCAGTATCCTTAGGGACCAACACCTCTCGCATACTAAAGTTATTATTCCCCATAGCGGCTACTACTGCTTTCTAAGAAGCCGCTCGGGGAGCATCATATCAATTCAACTCGTCAGCCTTGCCCCACAACACCAAAGCTTTCAAGTTGCAAAAATTTTGATTTGAAGACATCGGTAGGAATCTTACGCTTGAGTAAACCAAAGAAGTTTTCGTCATGTGTGGAAATAATGATTTGCTTATTAAATCTTTCCGAGACGTTTCGCAACAAATCAATAGTAGCCAGAACATTAATGGAGTCCATTGACTGAATAGGGTCATCAATCATTATCACATCCAGAGGTGTCCCAGACTTGTCCATCGCGTGTAACGCGTTAGCAAGAAAGACGCTCAGGCTAAGAATATTGAGCTGCGCTGCACTGAAATATAGCATTGGAGAAATTATGTCACCTCTCTCATCTTGCAATACAATATTCAATCCCGGCTTATCATAAGATTCAAAGTCAACTACGAACTGAACAGTTTTGAATGAAGGATGCGGATCGATTTTGCTGTAAATAGCATTAATCAAGTCGGTAAAAAAGAACTCTTTAACCCTCTCTTTCAACTTCGATACAACGTTATCTCTTTCAGCTGTGAGCTTACTTTCTACTAATCTATGCAGAGAAAGATTATGCTCGACCACTTTTAACTGGTCTCGCAGCTTTAATCCATCAAAGTAAGCTTTGAACGCCTTAAGCTGCTCCGTCAGCAAATCAAATGATTGGATTTTGGCGGCCAGTACATTATCACGACGAAGTAGCTCTGGTGTCAGTTTATTGATTTCCCGTTCGATTAGATCAGAATCATTTCCGAGTAGCTTTCCGACTAGCCGATCAACAGTTTGAACAAACGTAGTGATAGCAGACTGAGTATCATTCAGGTGCCTGACTGCTTCGTCTTTATTAGACGCTAAAACTGCAAAATCAACCCAATTACCTTCCGAATACATTATACCTTGAAGTTCGTTACATTCGCCTAATAGTTGGGCAAGTTGTTCACCCAGTTCATTAATTCTTGTCTTTAGCTCAATTTTTTTTCTATCGCAGCTTAAGGCAAGGGTCCTTATCTCAGCAACAGCCTCTTTGGAGATAAAGGCTTTAACTTTTTCGTACGAGGTTTTGTTCGTTATCTCGTGTATTAGGTTTACT
This sequence comes from Aeromonas sp. SER, assembly GCF_038739615.1. Classification (NCBI taxonomy): domain Bacteria; kingdom Pseudomonadati; phylum Pseudomonadota; class Gammaproteobacteria; order Aeromonadales; family Aeromonadaceae; genus Aeromonas; species Aeromonas sp. SER. The sequence continues at coordinate 29,624 of NZ_JBCGFC010000026.1, forward strand.
AATCCCAATATCTGATTTTCGAGATTTTGAATTTGGGCGCGGAGCAAAGTAACCGAATGTTCGACTGAAGCCAGTTGCTGCGCCAAAAAAGGTCGTCGCTCAGATGCAACAGCTAACTCCGCGTCGACGCGCTTTCTCAATTCTTGCGAGTCAACATCCCAAACCCTCGCTTTCAATGACTTAAGCGTACGCTCAGCTGCGTCAACACTTGCTGCAAGACGTGTTCTTTGACTCTCTAGCTCAGTGACCCGTGAACCAAAATCATTGAGCTTCTGTCGTAACGACGATAAGTGTTCTGAATGTTTCCTCTGGGCTGCACCAACATGAGAATCAATTTCTGCTGAAAGCGACTGGATGCGAAGCGCGATTTTCTCTAACTCCTGTGCATTCTGCTTTGCAACTAACGTTAGAAGGTCATTATTCTTGACCGCTGAGATTAAGGCATCAGATGTTGGGTGGGGTAGTCGGCACAGTGGACAGTTAGAGCTGGGCCATTTTGAGAGGTAAGATATACCGAGTGAAACAAGGCTCTCCACTGCTTCCATTTGCTGAGTAAGAGCTACTTGAGTCGTTTTAATCGACTGGTCGTGTAAGCGCAATGCAGCTAATTCTTCATGAGCAACCTGAATTTTGACGATGAAGTCATCGGGCAGATTTAGGTAGCTGGTATCGCCATACAGCAGAGTATCAGCAGTGATTGGCAAGGTAGATATATTGTTAAGTTGCGAAACAACGGCATCCCGCTCCGCTACAGTGAGCTGGAGGGAAGTGAGCTTAGCGCTTAAGTCTACTTTCAGCCCAATCAGGCCGGCTTCGTTGACAGCAATTTCGGAGTAAATAGCTGGACTAGTTGTGATCAATGACTGAAGATCCAATGCCCTTTGATCGAGATCTGTAATTGATTTCTTGGTGCCAACTGCCGATGTTTCGGCCGTTTTAAGCTCCGCGGTTAATCGGTTTTTTTCTGCGGTTAGAACAGGTAATTGACCAATGGATTGTACTCTAACCTCTTCATCAGTAATAAATGAAGGAACCTGGGCAATAACCTCCTCCAGAACTTTCAACTCATCACTAATTGACTGCCATTCAGAAAGGCCGCGACTATGTGCTGCAGTGAGCTGTTGATATTTGACTGAATCTTGCAAGCCTTTCGATATACTGTTGACATACGAATTCTGCTGCGGCAACAGCTCTAGGTTACGCTTAAAACCAGGGAGCCCTGCTAATTGTAGCAATAACGCAGCATGTCGTTGCTGAATCGCAGTCCGCTCAGCATTAAGTGCTTGCGTCCGAGTGACTATCGATAGCAGTATTTGGTGTTCAGCATGCGCATCAAAGTTCTCATCGACGAAGACAATTGCTTCACCTTGAGAGTTAAGGGCGGCGGCAAGGGTATTAAAGTCTTCGAATATTCGGGAGTCGACCGGATTATTTAGCTGAGACTCGATTCTTGATCGCTCAGCCAGCAGCGTAACGATTTTCGATTCATTCTCATTGATTAGCAAGGTCATTTCTTGGCGTAGTGTTTCAGCACTTCCACCAAAAAAACTCATGAAAAGATCATATCTTTCCTGAGGTTTTGCCTCGCGAAGAAAACGGTCAATTGCGTCTTGGGATAGTATAACTCTCTTGTATACTTCTACATCTTCACTTTTCCTAGTTGCCTTAAATGTGAGATCGCTTGAGTTCGACCTTGGCTTTTTCAGCGTTCGTTCGAAATTTTCCGTGGTTGTGATTACAGATACGTGCGTAGGCACGTCATCCAACACCTCTGTATTTCGAAGTATCTTTTGAGGAACCTGAAGTTGCTTTGTGCCTTTTGCCGCCAGCTCATTATTTTTCTTATTGTGACTGTTGGTATACCTCTCAAGATTATCAGTAAATGCCCATTCTACGGCGTCGTAAAAAGAGCTCTTGCCGAATCCATTAGGGGCATAAATAGCAACAAAATTCGACGGCTCACCACTCTCATTTGTAAAATCAAAAGTCCCGTCTTTTTTGTACTTGTAAGCACGAAAGCCCTCGATCTCAACTTTTTTTATTTTCATTTTCTGACAAAAACTCGATTAGTTTGTTAATCATTTCACTGCGTGCTTTTTTCGCATCAACACTGGAACCTGAGGGTACACCTTTTACAATTGCCGCAATGGGTGTTTCTATGTCATCTTTGGAATTATCCGAAACTGGTGCTAGTTCGAGATCCGAGCCCAATAACGCTACGTTAACCAATTTTTCAACATCCGAAGAGTCAGGTAGCTCACCGAGCCCATCCAATATGATCTTCCTAGCAGCGTAGCGGTCATTTTGAATTACATATTTATCTCGAATATCAAGGCTATCAGGGCACATCAAAATCAAATATACATTCCATTTTGAATGTCCTCCTTCTGGCTTAAACTTAACTGATACTATACTTTGAATTACCTGCCAGTTCATCATGACGTCCGTTGACGACTCAAACCAACAAACGATACAGGTTAAAAATGATTGGCTAGAGGCAAACAACTCAAACCTGACCCCATCCACTTCGGAGGTCAGGAAGTTAAAGTCGTGCGCCCTACTTAATAACTTCATTATAATAATCCCTGAATATTTTCAGTTGCTCGCTCGGACGGGCAAGCCCATACTCACGATGCTTTTTCAGCACATATTTATTGCGCAACCCTTTCATATGCGCGACCGTATAAGTCTTATATACCTCGCTGTGCACATCATCAATTCTCCCACCAGTTCCTACTGTAGGGGCTGAGGCAATATCGTCAATAACCTCTTCCAGGTCTTCCTCGTCAGGAAGACAGGGAGCCTCCTCTTGAGGAGAACTAATAATCATAATGCCATGTTCGTCCAACGTGGACTTTGCTGCTTTCAAAATCTCCGAAAGATGTCTAATCCAGTGAGCATTACTGCCAGAGTAGACAAACCTGCGTCGCTTCTCCAAATCCTTTATGTAGTCCTCATCAATATTATTTGGACCATCAATCAAAGCACAAACGATTACAAATTCAAAATATGCAACCCACAGATCTCTATCCAACACAGCAGCTTGAGTTTCATGACCTACCAGCAACTTTTTGTTGTAGCGCGTCATCAGTTCATGCGGAGGTGGCAGCCCCAGAGCTATCACCGTATCTGCATACTCATGCAGTTTTTTGTGAAGTTTCACTACATTGTCTGGATTTGCGGCATTGAAATAAAAAATATCATCCTTAAGCTGTGAAAAGCACGTCATGAAGCTAGGCGCTATTAAGGCAAGATCGTGCTGAGCAATGATTTCTTCGAAGATGGCCATGGAAAAGCAACGTATGCGGCCCCATCGCAGATGCTCGTCTTCATCATCCATTCGAGACTCAACACCCACCAGGTAAGGGTAACCGTTGTACACGTGATACAGACCGCCACCAGACATGCCAACAATCGCATCTTGCGCTGGACTGTTGTTGAGATTACAAACCACTACGTTATTAAGTGTACTATTTTGGACGCCTGTATAAATCTTGTAGGGTATATCGGTATTGGTGTTAGTGTCAGGAAATCCCACAAATGAAAGCACAGCCCCTGTTGGCACATTCCCTAACCAATTGCGCTGCTTTACATTCTGTTGAAATTCAACCTTTATTACTGCGCAATCTAGTTTTGGGTGCAGATATGGCTCATCAATTATTTGAAGCGGAACTCCACTTCGGGTGACTTGATTAGTCGCGCTCAATACATGCTTGGCTGTGAAGACATAGGTGTAGTCCTGCGAGAGTGCACCAACGAGAACTCCGCTTCCGCCGTTTATTTTTACAGCATAAGAAATTATCAGCTCATCAGGCGTCATGTTCAAACTCTATCTGACCAACAACATCCAAGCGTCCAGCATATTGATGCTGCTCATTCGGAAGCAACATTGAAGCAGCGACTTCAGGGTAGTTGAAACAAATTTTTCCATCCCCAGCGGCGAGAATTCTTGCAATAGTTCTTTTATTGGGCAGTCCGTGCCTTGCCCCATTAGTGGAGATAACGTAATGCGCAGCAGAAATCATACTCAAAAAATCAGAACTGGTATTGTATTGACTTCCGTGATGTGAAATTTTCACTAAACTCAGCTGCAACTTGTTCTGCTCGTTATAACCTAGTTGCTTTAAGCTTTCGACAGTGCAGGTATCATAGGCATCCCCCAAGAATAACATTTTCTGATCGTCAGCCTGTAGCATGAAAGCGATTGAGCTTCCATTGGCTATTGATGTGTCGCTCTCGAAACTGTCGTCCACCCAGAGCTGCTCCAAACTCAGAGAGTAGTCGGTCACATCTGCAGATGTGTTAGGTGACGTTTTTTCCACTGGCCAAATACACAGGAGATTTCGAAGCTGAGTTTCATTTGGTGATAATATATTAAACGTAAAAGGGCCTTTGACTATTTGCTGCCCAGCCATAACTATATGACCACGTTCTACTCCCAGTTCATCTAGGAGAACTTCAAATTTTTTCCCTTGTCGAACGCTCGTGTCAGGAGATGAATCTGGCAAGTAAATGTCATTCGCTGGAATTTCAGGGGAACTGAAGTGATCTGTAATTAATTTTGACGAATTAAACCAGACGCTTTTTACAAGCTGGCCGTAACTTGGAGATTTTAAAGCCTTGAGAAGCCCACCGATGTGATCATCATCAATATGAGTCAAAATAACTAAGTCAAGATGCTGGTTCAGTACTTTGATCTCGTCGAGCAACTTGCACAATTCGCCTTTCATACGGTCCTGCTGGCCGTATTTGAAAGTTCCGGCGTTTCCACCATCGATAAGAAGGTTGAATGTACCGTGAGGCCCTTTATGGGTTACCAGAATGCAATCCCCATGATTCGCCTGCAAAACGCGTACACGGATGCCCATTAAACCTCCTTTTCGAAATGTTGATCTGATCAATAGTGGACACTTTGTATCATTACTAAAAGTTGTTCAACTAATACAGCTCAATCTGCCTGTAAAACAACGCTTTAACACTGAATGGGACAAAGCCGAGCTAAGGAAGGTGCGAACAAGTGGGTCGCACCTTCATCATGGACCCTTTGTGCCCAAGTTTTAAATGCTCATCATTCCGAAATTTTGACTTTTGCCGCCGATATTGGGATTTTAAGATCCATTTCGCCTCATTTCCGATGCTTATCTCGATTTATGGGCACTGCTATTTCATGCTCGTATCATCTGGTCCACTCGAAACAGATTCGCCAGCGTAAACAACATCGCCAGTTGGTTGACGTTCTTGCGCAGCCTGTTGAACCGGGCCTTCACGAAGCCAAATTTACGTTTGATGAGCCGGAACGGGTGTTCCACTTTGGCACGGACGCTGGACTTGAGCCTCTCAAAAGCAATGACTGCCTTGTTTTTACGAGGATGCTTTTTGAGTTCCTTGAGTTTGCCAAGGCGCATGGCAATCGCCCATTCAGCCTTCACGTCGGCCAGCTCTTCAAGATTTTCAGCCCCCTGATATCCGGCATTAGCGAACACAAACTCTTCCTTGCCATGGAGCAGATTACCCATCTGATTGAGGTCGTGCTCGTTGGCTGACGTAGTCTCCAGACTGTGAGTCAGACCACTCTTGGCATCGACGCCGATATGAGCCTTCATGCCGAAATACCACTGATTGCCCTTCTTGGTCTGATGTATCTCGGGGTCACGCTCTCCACGCTTGTTTTTGGTGGAGTTGGGGCTTCGATGATGGTGGCGTCGACCAGCGTGCCTTGCTTCATCATGATGCCAGCGTCACAGAGCCACTGGTTGATGGCCTCGAAGAGTTGGCGTGCCAGTTGGTGCTGCTCCAGCAGATGCCGGAAATTCATGATGGTAGTGCGGTCAGGGATGGCCTGGTCCAGGGAGAGCTTGGCAAACAGACACATCGAGGCAATCTCGTAGAGTGCGTCTTCCGGCGTTTTTCAAGATAGTTGTCGCGTAACCCTGTTTTAAGCCGCTTGTTTTTCTTCTGGTTCTGACCGCTCTGGGTTCAGCATCACGGCTCCTATCGGTGTCCAGTTTCGTGTGTTCCCACTCCAT
>NZ_JBCGFC010000027.1:0-25709 GCF_038739615.1 Aeromonas sp. SER
AGTCTGACTTCACCCAGCTTATCCAGGTCTCCATGGCTTACCGCAAGATTGACTGGGAACACACCGTTGCCGGTACTTCCGGTGCGGACGACTGGCGTGCGCCCATCGAGGCCTAATCCTCGTTTTGAAACTTTGGTATTCCTTGCAAGTAGTTATGTGTCTTATGGGCCGGTTGCCAAACCGGCCCTCTTAGCCCGTATTTCTCCGGCACCCTCAGGTAGCCGGAGCTTTTCTGTTTTGCCATCCCTCTGCTGCGCATTCGATTGATGCGGGGGGATGGCAAAGCACTAAAGGGTGTCCTGTGATGCAGACCCAATCCGCCCGTAACCCGTGTTCGCCGCTATCTTGGTTGCCCTTTGTGGCACCGGAGAGGGCGGTAGCGTGGTTTGGCGGTTGGGGTTTTGAAGAGGGGCGCAGACATCGCGTGGCCGTGACAAGAGGGGAGAGCCATGGCTAATCAAACCGGATTGCAATTTACCGTCAAGGTAGGGGCACTGCCCGAGAGCACCTTCGTGGTGGCGAGTTTCCAGCTGGACGAGGGGCTGAACCGGCCGTTCAACCTGCGCCTTGAGCTGGCAAGTAGCCAGCCCGATGTCGACTTTGGCGCCGTGCTGGACCAGCCGTGTGAGCTGATGGTGTGGTACAACGGCGAGCTGCAGCGTAGGGTATGCGGGGTAGTGAGTGAGTTTGCCCAAGGGGACAGCGGCTTTCGCCGCACCCGCTATAGCCTTGAGGTCAAACCGGCTCTGTGGCGGTTGGGGTTGCGCCAAAACGCCCGTATCTTCCAGGCGCAGAAGCCTGACGAAATCCTCAGTATCCTGCTGCAAGAGCACGGCATCACCGACTACGCCTTTGCGCTGAAGAATGAGCATGCCCAGCGCGAATACTGCGTCCAGTATCGCGAGACCGACCTCGATTTCGTGAATCGTCTCGCAGCCGAAGAGGGCTTGTTCTACTTCCACGAATTCGAGCAGGGCAAACACCGCATCGTCTTTGCCGACGACGCGGCAGCCCTGACCGCTGGCCCCGAGCTCTTCTTCAACCTCGGCAACCGTTCACTGGAGCAGGGCCCCTATGTGCGCCAGTTCCACTACCGCGAGGCGGTGCGCCCCTCGGATGTGGAGCTCAAGGACTACAGCTTCAAGACCCCGGCCTATGGCCTCTCCCACAAAAAGCAGGGCGCAGAGCTCGACCATCAACGGGATACATACCAGCACTTCGACTACCCGGGCCGCTACAAGCAGGACCCGAGCGGCAAGGCGTTTGCCCAGCACCGGCTCGATGCCCTGCGCAACGACGCGGTGGCGGGCAGTGGCAAGTCCAACAGCGCCGCCTTGTTGCCGGGTCAGCACTTCTCACTCACCGAACACCCCAATGGCAGTCTCAACACCGACTGGCAAATCGTCCATATCCGCCACACCGGTGAGCAACCCCAGGCGCTGGAGGAGGAGGGCGGCAGCGGCCCGACCGTCTACCACAACGAATTTGGTGTGGTGAAAGCGAGTACCACCTGGCGCGCCCGCATCGGCAGCCCCGAGGCGCCCCACAAGCCGATGGTGGATGGCCCGCAAATCGCCATCGTAGTCGGCCCCGAGGGCGAGGAGATTTACTGCGACGAGCATGGCCGGGTGAAGCTGCAATTCCCGTGGGACCGCTACGGCTCAAGTAATGACCAGAGCTCCTGCTGGGTGCGAGTGAGTCAGGGCTGGGCCGGTGGTCAGTACGGTATGATGGCTATCCCCCGTATCGGCCACGAGGTCATCGTCTCGTTTCTGGAAGGTGACCCCGACCAGCCTATCGTGACGGGGCGCACCTACCACGCCACCAACCGGCCGCCGTATGAGCTACCAGCCAACAAGACCCGCACCGTGCTGCGCACCGAAACCCACAAGGGCGAGGGCTTTAACGAGCTGCGTTTTGAAGACCAGGCGGGGCAGGAAGAGATTTACATCCACGGTCAGAAAGACCTGAATGTGCTTATCGAAAACGATGCAGCGTGGCATATCAAGCATGACCAACACACCGACATCGACAACGAACGGGTGACCCGCATCAAGGCCAATGACCACCTGACGGTGGAGGGTGAGAAGCGTGACCAGATCAAGGCGGACTATTCGCTGACGGTGGATACCTCCATGCATCAGAAGCTGGGGCAAAGCTGGCTTGCTCAGGCGGGGCAGGAGATGCACGTCAAGGCCGGTGCCAAGGTGGTGCTGGAGGCTGGGTCAGAGATCAGCGTCAAGGTCGGAGGCTGCTTTATCAAGGTCGATGGGGGCGGGGTCACCCTGGTTGGTCCTACCATCAAGATGAACTCGGGCGGTGCTGCCGGCTCTGGCTCCGGGTGTTCGACCCAGGCACCTCTGTTACCCAAAGCCGTCGTGCCGGAACCTCGTTAGAGGTGCTGATGCTGCGCGGCATCCATCTTCTCATTTACGGGTGTTTCGGGTGGTGATGATTTCATATCGTCATTGCCCGGCGCCCTTCGTTCGTTATTTTTACTTATGCAAAAAAGCAAAATGAATAAAAAAAATTTATGGTGCGTGCTGGCGGTCGCTCTGCTCGCCGGTTGTGCCACGACAAACTCGTCTGTGAGTGATGCCGAGCTTGCTAAAGAGGCAAAACAGGGCAATGGCAAGGCGCAGTATGAACTCGCCAAACGGCTGGCGGCACAGCCGGACTATCCGCAAGCCATGCACTGGATGCAGCAGGCTGCAGGTCAGAGTGGCCCTCTGGCTGCCGATAACAAGGTTCGCGGAGCTGCCGCTCTGCAGGTTGGCCACTGGTATCAGCTGGGATTGGGCGAGCCGAAAAGCCCGCAACTGGCGGAACAGTGGTGGCAACGGGCATCCCGACTGGGCAATCGTGAAGCCAGCTATCAGTTGGGTCTTGCCTGTCGCAGCGAACATCAGGGCAAGCTGGCAAGTGACTGTCTCGACTGGTTTGAACGGGCGGCCAGGCAGGATCATGCTGGTGCCCAGTTGATCCTGGGGGAATGGTATGCCAGCCAGCCGGGTGCCGATCAGGATGCCATCGAGTGGTTGGAAAAATCAGCCGAGCAAGGCAACCGCGATGCCCAGTATCAGCTTGCGCTGCGTTATCAACAGGGAAAGGGGGTGGTCAAACGTCCCGATATTGCCATGCGCTGGTTCGAGAAGGCGGCAGCCCAGCAGCACCCAGATGCTCTCTATGTCCTTGCCACCGAGGCAAGCCCCAGAACGGCATTCGAGGCCTATCAACGCGCCGCCAATGCCGGTTCTGCACCAGCCCAGCTCTGGCTTGGCATGGCCTATCTGGCGGGGGAACAGGTCACAGCCGATCCGGCACTGGGACGCTACTGGCTGGAGTTGGCGGCAGGTAACGGCGCTCATGAAGCGGAGTACCAGCTTAGCCTGCAGCAGAGCGATGCATCGTCGCGGGAGCACTGGTTGTCGCTGGCGGCGCAAGGGGGGATCAGCAAGGCACAGGTCGAGCTGGCCACTTTGCAGCAAGAGCGGGGGGAGCTGGAGTTGGCTCGTGAGGGGTTCGCGCTGGCCAGCAAACAGGGAGAGCTCGATGCTCAATACGCCTATGGCGAGATGCTGCGTCTCGGTCAGGGGGGCAAGGAGGATTATGGTCTCGCCCTGAAACAGTACCGGCTTGCGGCCAATGCCGGACATCGGGAGGCGCAATATCGCATGGGGATGATGCGGGATCAGGGACTGGGTGCCCCACGCAACAGACTGCATGCTTATGCATGGTATTTGCTGGCTGCCACCGACGGTAACAAGGAGGCAACCCAGGCGAGAAATGAACTGGAAAAAGAGATGACCGAAAAGGAGAAAAGCGCTGGTCAAAAATTGGCGCAGCACTGGTTTGATCGTCTTGCCAAAGGTAAACAACTGGACAGTTGATAAGCAATATGTTGATGGGGGAGTTGGCGTATCCCACTCTTCCTGATAATGGTGTTTATGAATTTAATTATCAGTGAGCAGCCTTGGTGTACTCTCATTGATTGTCTGAACGCTGATTTCTGCTCATTGATTGTGCGGGATGATGTGAGCAAGATACGCTGATTTTCTTGAAGAGGTGGACGACAGAAGGTGTCGCTCACCTCTTTTTTTTGCCATTTTTTTGAAATTTGTGATTGCAAGTCAGGCTATTGCGACGGGTCGTTTTTGGTGACGATTTTTATTTTCTTATCGTAATAAATGCGTGCAATGAACATACAAGCGGTTGAGTATAAGGTGTTGATTTTGTTTGTTTATATTTTCATTTGAATTTGTTTCTTGCTTGGCCGTTAGAAATGAATCATTGACTTGACAATATATGGACATATACCATGCGGCGCAAATGGCTCTTAAGCCAAAATGACCTCAAACAAAGAGTTGAGGCGTATCGGGTTGTATAGATAACAAGATGGATATTGTGTTTTTGATTATTAGAGCAATTGCTTGAGATATATCGAAAACGCATCCTTGGTCGATGTTATTGCCACCGAAAATAGCGATGGTACCGTCAACTGTCATTTTTTACAGTTGCCGGATAAAGCGTTGACTATAAGCTTTGTGGCCTTGTTGGCCCTTAACTTGGTATTTAGAGCATGGGAAAAGGAATTGACGGCGCCACTGTTGCGCCCAAAGAGCGTATCAATATCAAATATGTACCGGCAACCGGTGGTCAACAGGCGGAAATAGAACTTCCGCTGACCATGATGGTGGTTGGTAATATGAAAGGGCGTACCGAAGAAACCCCTATCGAGGAGCGCCAGACCGTCTCCATCGACAAGAATAATTTCTCTTCAGTCATGAAAGAATCCGCGCTGGAACTGAAGTTTTCCGTTCCCAATCGCCTGGAAGAGAACAGCCAGGACGAGATGCCGGTTTCGATCAAGATCCAGTCTCTGGAGGATTTCACCCCGGACAGCGTTGCCCAGCAGGTTCCCGAGCTGCGCAAACTGCTGGAACTGCGCGAAGCACTGGTTGCCCTGAAAGGGCCGCTGGGGAATATCCCTGCCTTCCGCAACCGCCTGCAGGATCTGCTGTCCAGTGATGAAGCCCGCGAGCAGCTGCTCAAGGAGCTGGATTTGATTAAGCCTGCCGAGTGATCGCCGGGTTGGATTGACTGAACGAGAAAGGAAAAAACATGTCTTTGGTCGAAGAACAGGTTCAAGCGGGGGCAGCCGTCGCCTCCTCGTCCTCCCTGCTGGACGAAATCATGGCGCAGGCTCGCATCACGCCGGTGGATGAGGGTTACAGCGTTGCCAAGCAGGGCGTTGCAGCCCTGATCGCCAATATTCTGGATAGCGGTTCCACTGCAGAGCCGGTCAACAAGGCGCTGGTTGACAGCATGATTGTCGAGCTCGACAAGAAGCTGAGCAAGCAGATGGACGTCATCCTGCACGCCAAAGAGCTGCAGGAGATGGAGTCCTCCTGGCGCTCCCTGAAGCTCTTGGTGGATCGCACCGATTTTCGCGAGAACATCAAGATCCAGGTGCTGCACGCTACCAAGGAAGAGCTGCTGGAAGATTTCGAGTTCTCGCCCGAGATCACCCAGTCCGGTCTCTACAAGCATGTCTATTCAACCGGCTACGGTCAGTTCGGCGGTCAGCCGATCGGTGCCGTGATCGGTGACTACGCCTTTACCCACAGCTCGCCTGACATCAAGCTGATGCAGTATGTCAGTGCCGTCGGTGCCATGGCCCACGCCCCCTTCATCTCCTCTGTCGCCCCCGCCTTCTTTGGCGTTGACAGCTTCACCGATCTGCCCTCCATCAAGGATCTGAAATCGGTGTTCGAAGGACCGGCCTACACCAAATGGCGTTCCCTGCGTGAATCGGAAGATTCCCGCTATCTGGGTCTGACTGCGCCGCGTTTCCTGGCCCGTCTGCCCTACGATCCGACCGAGAACCCCATCAAGGGCTTCAACTACAAGGAAGATATCAGCTCGGATCACGACCACTACCTGTGGGGCAACACTGCCTATCTGATGGGTACTTCCCTGACCGACAGCTTCGCCAAGTACCGCTGGTGCCCGAACATCATCGGCCCGCAGAGCGGTGGTGCCATCCACGATCTGCCGGTGCACGTCTATGAGGCGATGGGTCAGCTGCAGGCGAAGATCCCGACCGAGGTGCTCATCACCGACCGTCGCGAGTACGAGCTCTCCGAAGAGGGTTTCATCACCCTGACCATGCGCAAGGACAGCGACAACGCCGCCTTCTTCTCTGCCAACTCGGTACAAAAGCCCAAGGTGTTCCCCAACACCAAAGAGGGCAAAGAGGCGGAGACCAACTACAAGCTGGGTACCCAGCTGCCATACATGTTCATCATCAACCGTCTGGCGCACTACATCAAAGTGCTGCAGCGCGAGCAGATCGGCTCCTGGAAAGAGCGTCAGGATCTGGAGCGCGAGCTGAACGGCTGGATCAAGCAGTACGTTGCCGATCAGGAGAACCCGCCGGCAGACGTGCGCAGCCGTCGTCCCCTGCGTGCAGCCCAGATCAAGGTGCTGGATGTGGAAGGCGAGCCGGGCTGGTATCAGGTCGCCATGGCCGTGCGCCCGCACTTCAAGTACATGGGGGCGAGCTTCGAGCTCTCTCTGGTAGGTCGACTGGACAAGGAATAATGACCGATGCCGTATCTCTCTTCCTGGGATAGAGGAAATACGGCCAGTCTGTTTGATCGCATCCGGGGGGAGGGGCATGGCTCCTCCCCCCGTTCGGAAGTTGAGGTGCTGGTCGATTCCGTAAAACGGCAACTCGATCAGATCCTCAACACCCGTCCCGGCAACTGCCGCAGCGCGCCCGATCTGGGGGTCATCGATCTCAACGATGCCACCCAGGGGAGCGCCGATATCAAGGGACGGATCCGGGAGGCGATCCGGCAATGCATCCGTCGGTATGAACCGCGGATCGTGCATGTGGATGTACGTTCACCCGACTATCAGTCGAGCCCGCTCGAGATGTCGTTTATGGTGACCGCCCACGTCAGGCTGGAACATATCGATCACGTTACCTCGTTCAACGTCCATATGGACAGTCACCGTCACTACCGCATGGTCTGATCAATGTCGCTGGAACATTACTTCAGGGATGAACTGGCTTTTTTGCGCCTGCAAGGGCGCGAATTTGCCACTGCCTATCCCGAACTCACCCGCTTTCTGTCGGAGCAAAATAGCGATCCGGACGTGGAGCGCCTGCTGGAAGGGTTCGCCTTTCTCACGGGCAACCTGCGCGCCAAGATTGAGGATGAGTTTCCCGAGCTGACCCACGGTCTGCTCAATATGCTCTGGCCCAACTACCTGCGTCCCGTACCCAGCATGACCATCATGCAGTTCTCGGTCATTCCGGGGGCCATCGCCCAGCCGGCGCTGGTGAGTCAGGGATGCCAGCTCGACAGCCTGCCGCAAGATGGGGTGACCTGCCACTTCCAGACCTGTCACGATGCCTGGGTCTATCCGGCAGACATCCAGCATATCTCGGCGCAAAGCGGCAACGATCTTTCCACCATCTCTCTGGATATCGCCCTGCATGCACCGCTTCCCCTGAGCGAGCTGCAACTCGACAAGCTGCGTCTCTTTCTTGGCGGGGACAGCTACACCGCCTATGAACTCTATTTCTGGCTCTCCAACCAGCTCTCCCATATCGAGCTGGAGGTCGACGGCAAGCGGTTCCGTCAGGAGGCCAAGGCACTGAAACCGGTCGGCTTCGAGCGTGATGATGCGCTGTTGCCCTATCCGAACAATGTCTATTCCGGTTACCGGATCCTGCAGGAGTACTTCTGCTTTCCGGAAAGTTTCCTCTTCTTCGAGCTCTCGGGCGGCGAGTGGCCAAAGCAGCCGTTGCCGGTCAGCGAGTTCAAGATCCATTTCTGCTTTGACCGGCCGTTGCCGGCGGAGCTCAAGATCCGTCCCGACTCTTTCATGCTCAACTGCGTGCCAGCCATCAACCTGTTCCAGCACGACAGCGAGCCGGTCAATCTCAATGGCCGTCAGGCGGAATACCCCCTCAAGGCGAGCTATCGCCATGCCGACAGCTTCGAAATCTTTTCGGTCGACAAGGTCGAGGGGTGGGTCGAGGGCAATCTGGGCCGCTCGCGCGGCACCCCGCGCATCTATCAGCCGTTTGAAAGTTTCCAGCACCAGATTGAGCGGGCCAAACAGCGGCTGGCGCTCTACTACCGGGTGCGGGTCAAGGAGTCGGTGAGCGGCGATGGCTTTGAGCACAGCCTCTCGTTCGTGCGCGGTGACGAGACCATCGCCCACGATCTGGATGAATCCATCTCGGTGACGCTCACCTGTACCAACCGCTCCCGCGCTGCCCGCCTCAAGGTCGGCAGCGTCTGCGTGCCGACCGGCAGCTCCCCCTCGTTTGCCACCTTCCGCAACCTGATCCGGCCGACCCGGCCGTTGCGTCCGGCTCTCGATGGCAGTCTGCACTGGACCCTGATTTCCAACCTGTCGCTCAACTATGTCTCTCTGCTGCGGCGCGATGCGCTGGTCCAGGTGCTGCGCACCTACGATTTTCCGGCGCTGCATGACAAGCAGGCGGAGCAGGCCTCGCGCAAACGGCTGGCGGGGATCGAGGAGATCGAGACCACGCCGGTGGACCGGCTGGTACGCGGCATGCCGGTGCGGGGGCTCAAGTCGGTACTCTCTATTCGCCAGTCCGCCTTTGGCAGCGAAGGGGAGCTTTATCTCTTCAGTACCGTGCTGGCCCACTTCTTCTCGCTCTATGCCAGCGTCAACGCTTTCCATCTGCTTGAGGTGGTCAATCTCGATAACAAGGAGCGCTATCAATGGCCAGTCCAGATCGGTCAGCACTCCCTGATGTGACCTGCGCAGGGGAGGCGCCGCGCTTCAACTTCTTCCAGCTGGTCGAGCTGCTCAACCGGCTGGAGGGGGCGGATCAGGAGCGTGGTCTCGACTACCTGCCGGGTGACGAGAAGATCCGTTTCAAGGCGACTGCCTCCCTCGGCTTCCCGACCAGCGATGTGCTGCAGTTTGGTCGCGATGAGGGGGGGCGCCACGAGCTTGAGGTTGCTTTTCTTGGTCTGCATGGCAGCCAGTCGCCGATGCCCGGCTACTACCTCGACTCGCTGGCGTGGGAGTACGCCCAGGGGGAGCAGAAGCTCGGCCTCTTTCTCGACTTCTTTCATCACCGTCTGCTGACCCTGCTGCACCGGATCTGGCGCAAGTATCGCTACCACGTCCGTTTTCAGGACAACGGTGAGGATGGCTTCTCCCGCCTGATGTTTGCGCTGGTGGGGCTTGGCAACGAGGCCGTCTGCCAGAGCCTGCCGGTCAACCGGGCCAAGATGCTCTCTTATGCGGGCATGCTGGCGAGCCCCAGTCGCTCACCCGAGGTGGTGGCCGGTCTGGTGGCCCACTGCTTCGATCTGGCCGAGGTAGAGGTGAGTGCATGGCAGTGGCGCAAGGTGCCGATCCATCCGGATCAACAAAACCGTCTGGGGGGCGCTTGCGCCACCCTCGGCGGCGATTTTGTCATCGGCGACAAGGTGAATGATTGCGCCGGCAAGTTTTTGTTGAAGATCAACAACCTGAGTTTCAGCCAGTTTCTCGGATTTCTTCCGAACGGGGAGCACTTCCAGTCGCTGGTGACCTTTGTCTCCTTCATCTTGCGCGATCAGCTGGCCTGGGATCTGCGTCTTGGCTTCGGTCAGGAGCAGGCGAAGGGGCTGCGACTCGGTGAAGAGCAGAGCGCCCGTCTGGGGTGGAGTACCTTTCTCGGCCAGCCACCGAGCGAGCCGTTTGTGACCATATGTGTGCAGGAGTGAATGTGGACGAGTTTAATCAGCAACTTTCCCTGGTGGTGCTCAACAGCGAGCAGCTCGATGGTCGCCAGCAGGTGCAGTACCGCTTCGACGAGATGGGCGGCACCCTGGGTGCTTCCGAGCAGGATGACTGGCAACTGAAGGATCGGCTGGGGGCCGTGCTGCCCGCCCACGCCCGGGTCGAGCTCAACGACGGTCGTTTCTGCCTGTGCGATCTGAGCGGCCAGACCTACATCAATGGCGCCACCTCGCCCATCGGACGGGCCCGCAAGGTGCATCTGGAGCAGGGGGATGAGCTCATCGTCGGCCCGTTCCGCCTGCGCGCCTATCTGGGGGCCATTACGCCGGAGCAGAGCCTGCATCAGGTGCTGGGAACCCATCCGGCCGAGCAGCTTGACGAGTGGCTGGCGGGCGAGGAGCCAACAGCCGGTGTGGCGGATCCGCGCCATCTCGCTGTCGACCCCTTGCTGGCCCTGCAACAGGAGCGCGCCATCAATCCGCTGGCCGAGAGCCGCATGCAGGCCGAGCTGCACCCTCAACCGGAGATGGACTCCCTCTCCCTTGCCCCTTTTTCTGCTGTCGAGAACACCATGAACCAAGAATTTCTGGATATGCCCACCATCGAGAACCATCCCGATTTCATGCCGCAAGAGGGAGTCGATCACGTTGCCCTGACGCCGCTGATGCGCGGTCTGGGTCAAAACCTGCAACTGGAAGATACCCGTCAGGCACACGACATGCTTGAAGAAATGGGCAAGACCATGCGGGCCATGGTGGAGGGGCTGCTCCAGCTGCAAAACGATCAGGCGGCGCTGGCCGACAAGCACTTGCGTCCGATTGAGGATAATCCGCTGCGCCTTGGCCTTGGTTATGACGAGACCCTGGCGGTGCTGTTTGCCGAGCAGAAGAGCCCGGTGCACCTGAGCGCGCCGGCCGCAGTGGCCGAGAGCCTGCAAAACGTGCGCATTCACCACGTGGCAAACCAGCAGGCCATCAGTGCGGCGCTTGACAGCATCCTGCAGGCCTTCTCGCCGGAAGCCCTGCTCGGTCGGTTTGAGCAATACCGCCGCAGCGGCGCGCCGGGCATGGCTGATGAAGGGTGGGCCTGGAACATGTACCAGCACTACTACCGCGAGCTCACCTCTGCCCGCCAGCAGGGGTTCGACAAGCTGTTCCATCAGGTTTACGCCCAGGCCTATGACCAGGCCGTGCGTCAGCAACAGGGACTGATTTGATGATACGTGCGCTGATGCTGGGGGCGGCTCTGCTGACCCTCGCCGGTTGTACCACCATGGGCAAGATGGCTGACGTCGCCATGAACCCGGATATCCAGGTGGGGAGCAACAATGATCAGCCCTCTACCCTCGGGCTGAGTCTGGTCGCCGAGCCTGATGTCAACCCCAACGAGAGCGGGGAGGCAGCACCTATCGAGTTTCAGGTGGTGCTGCTGGCGGAAGATTCCAAGCTGCTCGCGACCGACTACGACCAGGTGACGGCGGATGTGGAGAAGGCCCTTGGCAAGAACTACCTCGATCATCAGGAGTACACCCTGCTACCCGGCCAGTTCAAATACCTGCCCCCCGTCAAGCTCGACGAGAAGACCCGTTACATCGGCGTGATTGCACGTTACGCCGACCCGGACAGCGCCGAGTGGCGCAAGGTCATCAAGATCAAGAGCAAGGGAATGGCCTATCAAATCCTGGTGCACCTGCGCCTGGATGAAGTGGAACTACAAAAAGAAGAAGAATAACCATGTCGAGTCGAAATCGGGTTATCTGGCGTGAAGGGCTCTTTATCAAGCCCCAGCACTTCCAGCAACAACAGAGACATTCGGATTACGCGCTGCACGCTCGCCTGAGCGCGCTCAGCGACTACTTCTATGGCTTGCAGTCGCTCGCCATCAATGAGGATTATCTCGGCTTTGGCCGCATTGCGCTGGTGGGGGCCACCGGCATCCTGCCGGACGGCACCGTGTTCAACATTCCGAACGACGATATGCTGCCGACTCCGCTGGAGATCACCGACGCTTCGGTCGCCAACCAGAAGGTCTATCTGGCGCTGCCGCTCTCGGTGAGCGGGGTCAACGAGGTGGGGCAGGGCGGTCAGGTCGCTACCCGACTGCAGGCCCATCGCCACGATGTGCGCGACCTGCACAGCGAAGGGGGGGATGTGGTCTCCCTCGAGGTGGGGCGGGTCAGCCTGCGCCTGATGCTGGAGCGGGAGGATCGCAGTGCCTACGCCTCCCTAGCCATTGCCCGCATCCTGGACAAACGTCCGGACGGCGGTCTGGTGCTGGATCCCAACTTCATGCCCTGCAGCATCAGCGTCTCCGCCATCCCGACCCTCAAGCGTTTCCTCGGCGAGTCGGCTGGCCTTGTGGCCGAGCGGGCTCGCAGCCTCTCCCAGCGCATCGCGGCGCCGGGTCAGCAGGGGGTTGCCGATGTGGCCGAGTTCATGATGCTGCAGCTGCTCAACCGCGCCCAACCTCAGCTCTCCCATCTGGCGCGCCTTGGTACCCTGCACCCCGAGCGGTTGCATGAGGCGCTGGTGCAGCTGTGCGGCGAGCTGATGACCTTTACCGACGAGTCCCGCCTGCCGCCCGAGTTCCCCGCCTATCGTCACGACGACCAGCAGGTGAGCTTCGAACCGGTGATGCTGGCCCTGCGTCAGGCACTCAGTACCGTGCTGTCGCCGCGTGCCGTCTCCATCCAGCTGCGCAAACACCAGTACGGCATCATGGTGGCCATGGTAAGCGAGAGCGAGCTGATGCAGAGCGCCGACTTCGTGCTGGCAGTGCGTGCCCGCATGCCGCAGGAGCAGCTGCGCAAACAGCTGCTACAGCAGACCAAGGTGGCCTCCAGCGACAAGATCCGCGAGCTCATCAGCCTGCAACTGCCGGGGATTCCGCTGCTGCCGCTGCCGGTGGCGCCGCGCCAGCTGCCCTACCACGCCGGTTACAGCTACTTCCAGCTTGACCGTCAGAGCCCGGCCTGGCAGATGCTGGCTGTGGGCAACACGCTCGCCTTCCATATCGCCGGCGATTTCCCCGAGCTCGACATGCAGCTCTGGGCCATTCGTAGCCAGTGATCGCACCAAGGAAACATGCAGAGATGACCACGGACATTATCAAGAACGAGCAACTCAGCGATCTGCTGTTCGATCATGCCGAGCAGCTGGACATGGATTCGGACTACTGGTTCCGCCTGCGTGGCCAGAGCATCAACCCGATGATCGATGCGGTGACCCCCCTGCTGGGGCTGGTGCAGCGGGTGCGCCTGCTGTCACGTTACGATCGGGTACCCGAGCTCTATCAGCAGGTGGTGACCGAGATCCAGGCCATCGAGCAGGAGTTGATGGCTCAGGGTTACGAGAACGGGGTCGTCCTCTCGTTTCGCTACATCCTCTGCACCTTCATCGATGAGGCCGTGATGGGCCGCGACTGGGGCAGCCAGAGCGAGTGGTCGGAACATTCGCTGTTGACCCGTTTCCACAACGAGACCTGGGGCGGCGAGAAGGTATTCGTCCTGCTGGCCCGCCTGCAGGAGGATCCGGAGCGCTACCGCGACATTCTTGAGTTCATCTATCTCTGCCTCTGCCTCGGTTTCGAGGGGCGTTACAAGGTGATGAGCCAGGGGCGCGAAGAGTTCGAGCGCATCGTCCGCCAGCTGCACAAACAGCTCGCCCCCGAGAGCAGCGGCGAGGCGCCCAGCGTGTTTCACCTCGACCTCGGTCGGCAGGCGGCCCGCTACCAGCTGCGCAAGCAGGTCTCCCTGCGCACCCTGTTCATGGGAGGGGCGCTGATCCTGGCCATCATCTTTGGCCTCTATCACCACCAACTCAATAACCAGACCCAGGACGTACTGCGTCAACTGGGCGAATTATTAAAATAAGTACTAAGGAGAGCACGCCTTGATCCGTATAGAACTGCCAGTACTGGTGGAAAGACTCAACCCTATCTGCCGTCACATGCTGGAGGAGGCCGCGGCCCTCTGTGTCAACCATCAGGGAGCCGAGATCCGCATCGAACATCTGCTGCTCAAGATGCTGGATACGCCGCTCAGCGATGTCCGTATTATCTTCAAACGCGCCGACGTGGAAGTGGAGGAGCTCAAAACCCTGCTGCAACCGTCCACTGCCGACAACGGCTATGGCCAGGGTTATCCCTCCTTCTCGCCGCTGCTGGTCGAGTGGCTGCAAGACAGCTGGCTGCTCGCCTCCGCCGAGATGCAGCATGCCCAGCTGCGCAGCGGCGTCATGCTGCTGGTGCTGTTGATGACCCCGCAGCGTTACCTGCCGGGCTCGGTGACCCGTTTGCTGGCCAACGTCAATCGTGAGCTGCTGCGCCAGCAGTTCGACGAGTGGGTCAAGGAGTCTGCCGAGACGCCAGTGACCAATCCGGCCAATGGCAGCACGGCACCGGCAGCACTGCCGACCGACGCCACTCTGCTGGCCCGCTTTACCGTCAATGTGACCGAGCAGGCCCGTCAGGGTTCGCTTGATCCCGTACTCTGCCGGGATCACGAGATCGATCTGATGATCGACATCCTCTCCCGTCGCCGCAAAAACAACCCCATCGTGGTGGGCGAGGCGGGCGTCGGTAAAAGCGCCCTGATCGAGGGGCTGGCCCTGCGCATCGTGGCGGGTCAGGTGCCCGAGAAGCTGCGCGGGGTCGAGCTGATGACGCTGGATCTCGGTGCCATGCAGGCGGGCGCCTCGGTCAAGGGGGAGTTCGAGAAGCGCTTCAAGGGGGTGATGCAGGAGGTCAAGGAGTCGGTGCGCCCGGTCATCCTTTTTATCGACGAGGCACACACCCTGATCGGGGCCGGCAACCAGGCCGGCGGCATGGATGTCTCCAACCTGATCAAGCCGGCACTGGCCCGTGGCGAGCTGCGTACCATCGCCGCCACCACCTGGAGCGAGTACAAGAAGTATGTCGAGAAGGATGCGGCGCTCTCCCGTCGCTTCCAGCTGGTCAAGGTGAGCGAACCCAATGCCGATGAGGCCACGGTGATCCTGCGCGGTCTGCGCAGCATCTACGAGAAGGCTCACGGGGTACTGATCGACGAGGAGGCACTGCAAGCTGCGGCCCAGCTCTCTGCCCGCTACATCTCCGGCCGTCAGTTGCCGGACAAGGCGATCGACGTGCTCGATACCGCCTGTGCCCGGGTTGCCATCAACCTCACCACGCCGCCGCGCGCCGTCAGCCATCTGCAAAACGAACTGCGCCAGCGCGAGCTGGAGATCCGCCAGCTGGAGCGCCAGCGCCTGATCGGGTTGGGTGACAACGAAGAACGCCTCGCCGAGCTGCAAGATGAGCAGCTGAGTTGCCGCGAATCGCTGGCGGAGCAGGAGTCCCGCTGGCAGCAGCAGCAGGGTCTGGTTCACCGGATTATCGAGCTGCGTGCCGCTCTCCTGGCCGATCAGCAGGATGAGATGTTGGCCAGAGAGGCACTGGATCTCGCCGATGCCCCGCTCGATCCGCAAGCGGCTGCCGAGCAGCTGGCCACCCTCGAGAGCGAGCTGGCCGACCTGCAGCAGGGAGAGGTGCTGGTCTCCGCTCATGTCGACAAAACCCAGATTGCCGCCGTCATCGCCGAGTGGACCGGAGTGCCGCTCAATCGCATCTCCCAGGGGGAGCTCGATGTGGTGACCCGTTTGCCCGAGTACCTTGGCGATCTTATCAAGGGGCAGGATGTGGCGGTGGCCCACCTGCACAAGCACCTGCTGACTGCGCGCGCCGATCTGCGTCGTCCCGGCCGTCCGCTGGGGGCCTTCCTGCTGGTGGGCCCGAGCGGGGTTGGCAAGACCGAAACCGTGCTGCAGATTGCCGAGCTGATGTTCGGCGGCCGCCAGTATCTGACCACCATCAACATGTCCGAGTATCAGGAGAAACACACGGTTTCCCGTCTGATCGGCTCGCCTCCCGGCTATGTCGGCTTTGGCGAGGGTGGCGTGCTGACCGAAGCCATTCGCCAGAAACCCTACTCGGTGGTGCTGCTGGATGAGGTGGAAAAAGCGCACCCGGATGTGCTCAACCTCTTCTATCAGGCGTTCGACAAGGGCGAGCTGGCGGATGGGGAAGGGCGGATCATCGACTGCAAGAACGTCGTCTTCTTCCTCACCTCCAACCTCGGTTTCCGGACCATCGTCGAGCACGCCGAGCAGCCCGACGTGCTGCTGGATGCCCTCTATCCGGAGCTCGCCGCCTTCTTCAAACCGGCCCTGCTGGCGCGGATGGAGGTGATCCCCTATCTGCCGCTGGGTCACGACACCCTGGTGCAGATCGTGGGTGGCAAGCTCAACCGGCTGGTCAAGCTGCTCAAGGAGCGCTTTGGCGCCGAGGTGGAGCTCGATGGCGAGGTGGCCGAAGAGATCCTGCTGCGGGCCAACCGCAGCGAGAACGGTGCGCGCATGCTCGAATCGGTTATCGATGGAGCCCTGTTGCCGCCGGTCTCCCTGCAACTGCTGCAGCGTCTCTCGGCCGGTGAGCCCATCAACCGGGTTCGCTTCTCTGTGGTCGATCACCAGTTCGTGGCCGAGGTGGAGGGCTGACCATGGAACAAGCCCTCGCATTCGCCCTCGCGCTCACCGAGCAGCGCGACGAAGCCCACCTTTGCCACTGGTGGAGCTCGACCCTCCATGCCAGCTTTCAGCCAAAAGGGATCCTGCTTGGCATGCTGGATGTGAGCGGTCGCCAGCTCGAATGCAAAGGCTGGGTCAAGGGGCAGGAAGTGGCGCTGGGGCTGGCGGTGGATGACTTCTCCCATCCGCTCGCCTATGTGCTGCACAAGGCGCAGTCCCGCACCTGGGACTCCCTCTATGGCGGTGCCCGCATCGAGCACGCCGGTTTTCGCGCACTGCTGGCCAATCTGGGCCAGCAGTGCGGGTTGCATGCGTTCCCGTTGATGGATGGCAAGGGCAAGCCGTTTGCCGTGCTGGCCCTGCTCGATCGGGGCGAGGTGTTGCAGGAGTGGGCCGAGGGGCCCGAGCTTGCCAGTCTGGCGCAGGTCTTTTGCAACCAGCTCACCCTTATTCGCGATCTGGGGCGTAGCCGCCGGGATCAGAGTGTGCTGCGCGACTCTCTGCGCCAGATAAAAGGTGAAGAGGATCGTCTGCGCCAGCACGAGAAGCTGCTGGGCGAGCAGTTGATCGGCCAGTCGGCGGTGATCTGCGGTCTGCGCGAGCAGATCGCTCAGGCGGGGCGCCACAAGCTGACCGTCCTCATTCAGGGGGAGACCGGCAGTGGCAAGGAGGTGGTCGCGCGGCTGGTACACCAGTGCTCCGATCGGGCTCACAAGCCCTTTGTGGCCATCAACTGTGCCGCCATTCCGGAGAACCTCATCGAGAGCGAGCTGTTTGGTTATCAGAAGGGGGCCTTCTCCGGCGCGCTCAGCAACAAGAGCGGGCTGGTCGAACAGGCCAATGGCGGCACCCTCTTTCTGGATGAAGTGGGTGACATGCCTGCCGCCATGCAGGCCAAGCTGCTCAGGGTACTGGAAACCCGCAGCTACCGGCCACTTGGCGCCGAGCAGGAGCGTCAGTCTGACTTTCGTCTCATCGCCGCCACCCATCAGCCGCTCACTCGCCATGTGGAGGAGGGGCAGTTCCGCGCCGACCTCTACCACCGCCTTTGCCAGTGCCTGCTGCTGATCGCCCCGTTGCGCGAACATATGGAAGATGTGCCGCTGCTCTGCCAGCACTTCATGGCCCAGTTTGCCGCTCAGGATGGCAAGGCGCTGGCAGGGTTGCAGCGCAAGTTTTTGAAGCAGCTGCAGACCTATGACTTCCCGGGCAATGTGCGCGAGCTGCGCAACCTGCTGGAGGTCGCTTGCGCCCATACCAGTCATGGTGAGGAGGTGGGGCTGGAGGCTCTGCCGCCAGAGCTGCGCGAGCGGGTCTGCGTCGAGCTGCCCGGCGCACTGGATGACTACAACCACATCCGCGATCTGCGCCGCGCCATGCAGCAGTACGAAGCCTCGGTGATCGAGGCGCGCCTGCGCTACTTCCAGGGCAACCGGATGCTGGTGGCGGAGAGCCTCAATATTCCCAAGCGCACCCTGGATCACAAGTGCCAGAAACTGGAGGTGAGCTGATGAGTCTGCTCGCATTGGTGCCGCTGCTGCTGGCCAGCAGTGCGGCGCAGCCATCCCCGGAGTTGGCCCAATTGCAGGCGTGCCGGCGCGAACCGTCGCCCTTGGTGCGCCTGGCCTGTTATGACGCCATTGGAAAGGGGACGGCCGGGAGTGAAGAGGGGGCGGTCTCCCGCTCCCCTGCCTGGCAGGCGATCCTGACCCAGGAGCAGGGGCGTCAGCCTGACAGCCCCCCTTTTCTGCCACTGCTGGATGAAGCGGGCGGCAGCGTCACCCTGACCCGTCCTGCCCTGCGTGGTGCCACTTTGGCCATCGGTTGCGTCAACAGCATCACCCATATCCGGCTGCGGCTCGATAACCCCTGGGTAGGGGAGCGGGTGCAGATAGCGCTGGATGGTGAGCCAAGTCGCCAGTCGCAGAGCTGGTTTGTCCGGGATCAGGGGCTGCTGCTCGAGTATGGCCGCGGTTTGCCCGCCATCGAGGAGCTCAAGCGCTGGATCGGGGCTCGTGAACTGCAGGTACAGGCCGACAATGGCGCCATCCTGCGGGTGGATCTCAGCGGTCTCAAAGAGGCACTGCAGCCCGTGCGCCAGCAGTGTCGCTGGTAAGGGGGCGCAATGAGTTATCAACATCCCTGGTGTGGCCGCCTGCTGACCCCTCTCTCTACCGAACTGGTGAAGGGGGCCGTGCCTGCTGACGAGCCGCGCTGGGATTATGTCGAGACCGAGCTGGTCAAGCTGGGCTCGCTGGCCCACAGCCAGGTCGATCTCAATGCGGTAGCCGAGGCGTGCCTCGTGCTGCTGGAGAGCAAAACCAAAGATATGCGGGTGCTAGCCCAGTTGCTGCGCTGCCTGCAGCATCCGGCCAAGGCGACCCCCATGGGGACGGCAATCCTGCTGCTGGAGTGCTGGATCCGCGACTACTGGTCGCTCGCCTGGCCCGGCAATGTCACCCAGAAACAGCGATTGATGGTGCAGATCGTCAAGCGTTTTGAAGGGGTATTGCCACGGGTATCGGAGAGCGCCTCGGCGGCGGAGCTGGCCGGTTTGCTGGCTCGCGCCGAACAGCTGGAGGCGGCGTGGCTGGCGCTGTGTCCCGACAAGGGCGAGTTGCTCGACCCGCTGGTGATGGGGCTGAAACGGGCCCAACGCCAGCAGGTGGCACAGGCGCAGGCCGATGAGGCTGGCGCGCCGCAAAGCAGCGCGACCGTGGCGCCAGGTGCCGCTGTGTCCGGCATTCCCGTCACTACCTCGAGTGCTGCGCAGGGGGGGGCGAGCCAGCGTCCGGCGGTGGAGATCGACAGCTCCAACGATCGGGCATGGCGCCAGACCCAGCTCAAGGTGGCGGAGCTCCTCATTGAGCGTCAGCCGGAGGCCGCAGTGGGCTATCGCCTGCGTCGCCACGCTATCTGGGCCGGTATCAC
This sequence comes from Aeromonas sp. SER, assembly GCF_038739615.1. Taxonomy (NCBI): domain Bacteria; kingdom Pseudomonadati; phylum Pseudomonadota; class Gammaproteobacteria; order Aeromonadales; family Aeromonadaceae; genus Aeromonas; species Aeromonas sp. SER. The sequence continues at coordinate 19,284 of NZ_JBCGFC010000027.1, forward strand.
GACACCTCCCATGACGGCGCAGGGCAACAAGACCCAGCTTGCGCCCATGTCGGTTGACATGGTGGATGAGTATCGCGCAGCGATGAATGCCGCCGATCAGGGGCTCTGGCAGCGGATCGAACAGAGTCTGACGCTGGCGCCCTACTGGTTCGAGGGGCACATGCTCTCGGCCATGGTGGCGCAGAAGCTCGGCTTTGCCACGGTGGCGCAGGCCATCATGCAGGAGTTGGAGATCTTCTTGCAGCGTCTGCCGACGCTGCGGGAGCTCACCTTCAGCGACGGCACCCCCTTTCTGTCGGCCGAGTGCAGCCGCTGGTTGCAACCAGCCAAGGGGGGGAGCAGTGACGGACAAGGGGGTTGCTCTCTGGCCGAAGAGGTGGCGCTGCGCCATGGCGAGCAGGGGGTTGCTGCGGCGCTCGCCCTGCTCGATGAGCGGATGGCGCAACTGAAAGAGCCCAGAGCCCGCTTCCATGCACAACTGGTGCAGGCGGAGTTATTGGAACAGGAAGGCATGAATTCGCTGGCTCGCCAGCACTACCAGCACTTGTGGCAAGAGGCCACCCGTCTGGGACTGTCGCAATGGGAACCGGGGCTGGTGAGCCGTCTGGAACGTCATGCGACCGCCTTGGCGCAATGAGTGTCGAAATGAGTCATTGAGTCGGAGTTGAATCACAATCTTATGTTCAAAACCATCTTTACCTTTCTGCAGCAACAGCTGCCGAAACTGAAACCCTCCTGGCCTCTGCTCGGTGCGGTGCTCTGGGTTGTCGCCCTGATCCTGGTGTGGTGGCTGGGCCCCCGCATCGAGATCCGCGACGCTCGTCCCTTCGAGCCGCTGTGGGGGCGGGTGGTGTTCACCCTGCTCTGGCTCTGGCTGCTGCTGGGGGTTGTCTCCTGGCGCGTATGGCGCAAGATGCAGCAACTCAAGGCCGAGCGGAACCATGAGCTGGTACTGGAGCAGGATCCGGTCAAGGGGATCCTCGATCGTCAGGCGCTCTTTCTTGACCGCTGGCTGGCGACCCTTGGCGAACATCTGGGCAAGGGGGCACTCTATGCCATGCCCTGGTATCTGGTGCTGGGTCTGCCCGGCAGCGGCAAGAGCAGCCTGATCCACCGCGCCAACCCGGCCAACAAGCTCAACCCGAGACTCGACACCGAGCTTCGTGAAGTGGCGCAGGATCAGCTGGTCGATTGCTGGCTGGGAGAGCAGGCGGTGATGCTGGATCCCGCTGGTGAGCTTCTGTCCCAACCCGATGGCGAGCAGGAGCCGCTGGCGCGCAAGCACGAGCGGCTCTGGCTGCACCTGCTCGGCTGGCTCAATGAACATCGCCGTCGCCAGCCCCTCAACGGACTGGTGCTGACGGTGGATCTGGCCTGGCTATCCCATGCCAGCGTGGCCGAACGCAAGGCCTATGCCCAGCTGATGCGCTCCCGTTTGCAGGAGCTGTCGGCCACCATGAATACCCGCTTGCCGCTCTATGTCACTTTTACCAAGCTCGACCTGCTGCGCGGGTTTGACGTGGTTTATGAGCAGCTCGACAAAGAGGCCCGCGAGGCGGTGCTGGGGGTGACCTTCAAGCCGGATGAGCGTCAGGGCAAGGGGTGGCAGGATGACCTCTCCCTCTTCTGGGACGAGTGGGTCGACAACCTCAACCGCAACCTGCCGGCACTGATGCTGGCCGGGCTGGATGCCAGCCGCCGCAGTGCGCTCTTCTCCTTTGTTCGCCAACTGGCGGGCCTCAAGGAGTATGTGACCGAGCTGCTTGCCGAGACCCTGGCCATCGAGGAGAGCAAGCCGCTGCTGGTGCGCGGTGTCTATGTCAGCTCCGTCTATCAGCAGGGGGTGCCGTTCGATGCGTTTGCCCAGGCGGCCTCTCGCCGTTACAACCTGCCAGAGCCCATTTACTCTGCGCTGCGCGGGGAGTCCAACACCTATTTCGTGCGCAAGCTCTTCTCCTCCATCATCTTCCCCGAGGCCCATCTGGCGGGCGAGAACCGGCTGCATACCCTCTATCGCCGCCGTCGCATGGCCGTCGGCCTCAGCTGCTTGTCGCTCTTCTCGGCAGCCCTCATCGGTGGCTGGCACTACTTCTACCGGGTCAACGAGGAGGCCGGTCGCAACGTGCTGACCAAGGCCCAAGCCTTTATGGCCACCAACGAGGTGGCCGATGAAGAGGCGTTTGGCGTGAGCCAGCTGCCGCGTCTCAACCTTATTCGCGAGGCGACCTTCTCCTTTGGCAACTACCGTGAGCGGATGCCGGTGGTGGCCGATCTTGGCCTCTATCAGGGGGACGAGATCGGCCCCTATGTGGAAGGCTCCTACCTGCAACTGCTGAGCCAGCGTTTCCTGCCGGCCCAGATGCAGGGGCTGCTGGAAGATCTCGACCGGGCGCCGGCGGGTAGCGAGGAGAAGCTCGCCATCCTGCGGGTGATGCGGATGCTGGATGACGCCTCCGGTCGCAACAAGGAGCTGGTGGCCCAGTATATGGCGAGCCGCTGGCAGAAGGCGTTCCCGGGGCAGGGGGCGTTGCAGGAGCAGCTGATGGGTCACCTCAACTACGCCCTCGATCATACCGACTGGCACGCTGCTCGCGCCGCCCGTGATCAGGCCGCCATTACCGCCTTTGCGCCCTTCAAGGAGCCGGTCTACGGCGCCCAGCGCGAACTGGGCAAACTGCCCATGTATCAGCGGGTCTACCAGAATCTGGTGGTGAAGGCGGGCGATGTGTTGCCGCCGGATCTCAACGTGCGTGACGAGGTTGGCCCCACCTTCGATACCGTGTTTACCCTGCGCAACGAGAGCGCAGGTCAGGTGCCGCGCCTGCTGACCTGGCCCGGTTTCAGCGATTTCTTCCTCAAGCAGGACAAAGCGCTGCTCGACCTGACCGCCATGGATGCCTGGGTGCTGGGCCAGCGCAAGCTGAGTCAGTTGAGCGAGGCGGATCGCAAGGAGATCACCCGTCAGGTCAACGATCGTTATGTCACCGACTACGTCAACCAGTGGCAGAAACTGCTGACCAATCTGGATGTGCAGCCCCTGGAGAGCCCGGAGCAGGCACTCGATGTGCTCTCGGCCATTACCGGCAACGATCAGCCGTTCCAGCGGGTACTCGCCTCGCTGGATGACAACACCCGCATTCGCAAGATCTCCGATGTGGAGGGGGATCCGGGTCAGGCCATTACGGCACGGATCGGACGTCCCTTTATGACGACCAACGCGGCGCTCAGCGGCCGTGGCGAACAGGGGCCGCTCATCTCCGAGGTGAACCAGAAGCTGGTTGATCTGCAGCACTATCTGGAGCTCATCGTCAACGCGACCGAGCCGGGTCAATCTGCCCTGAAGGCGGTGCAACTGCGCCTGACCAACAAGTACGCCGATCCCGTATTTGCCCTCGAGCAGTATGCCCGTGGTCTGCCCGAGCCGCTCAACCGCTGGGTTGGCCAGCTCTCCGAGCAGACCTCCCGTCTGGTGATCGATTTGGCCATGTCCTCCCTCAATCAGGAGTGGCAGGAGAAGGTGCTGACCCCGTTCAACAGCCAGCTGGCGGATCGCTATCCGTTCAACCCGAGCTCTGCCAAGGATGTGCCGCTCTCCGAGATGGAGCGCTTCTTTGCCCCGGGCGGCACGCTGGACAGCTTCTATCAGGTCAACCTCAAGCCGATGGTAGAGGGCGGGTTGATGGAGGGTGAACTGAGCTCACCCATTCAGGCCGAGCTGGTCAAGCAGCTGGATCGCGCGGCGCGCATCCGCCAGATCTTCTTCAGCCCGCAAGGCAATCTGGAGGTGCAGTTTGCCCTCGAGCCCATAGAGCTCACCGCCAACAAGCGGCGCAGCGTGCTGAATCTGGATGGCCAGTTGCTGGAGTATGCTCACGGTCGTCGCACCAAGGTGCCGCTGGTGTGGCCCAACACCATGCGTGACGGAGCCGAGAGCAAGATCACGCTGGTGCCGGCTGCTCGCGAGCGCTCGCCGCGCAGCGAAGGCTTCGTCGGGCCCTGGGCCATGTTCCGCCTGATGGACAAAGGCGAGCTGACCCAGGTGAGTGACGCCACCTTCGATGTGCGTTTCCCGGTGGATCAGGGGGCCATGACCTATCGGGTCTATACCGACAGCGCCCAGAACCCCTTCACCGGCGGTCTGTTCAGCCAGTTCAGATTGCCCGAATCCCTCTATTGATTAGGTCGGGGGCACCCTGTGCCCCCTTCATCCGTTGGAAGCCGATATGTCACAGAATCAACAAGGCCAGCAGGCGCTCAAAGTGGGGCGTGACCCCAGAATGTTGCCTGAGTACGAAGCGCTGCGCGCTGAGATCAACAAGCTCAGTCACGCCTCACGTCCCGAAGTGGACTGGGCGCTGATCCACCATCTTGCCAGCCAGATCTTCGAAAAGCATGGTGTCGATCTGCAGACCGCCATCTACTTCACCCTGGCCCGCTCCCGCCTTCAGGGACTGAGCGGTTTTACCGAAGGGTGCGAGTTTCTTGCCAACCTCATCGTCACCCAGTGGGATAGCTTCTGGCCGCCGGTACATCAGGAGCGGGCCCGCATCGAGATGCTGGACTGGTTTATTGCCCGCATCAGCGACGTGATTCGCCAGTACCAGATCAGCCATGAGGACAAGCGACTGATCTACCGCTGCGAGCGGGCGCTGCAGCTTATCAGCGAAAAGCTGCACAACGCGGGTCTGAGCCGCATTCCCCGGGTTGAAAACCTGATCCACTTTATCGAGGGCTATACCCACCTCTTTGACGAGACCGAGATCGTCATCGTCTCCGACGAACCGGGTCTCAAGGAGGATATGCAGATCCCGCCGATGGTCTTCTTCAAATCGGATATGGACCACGAGCACGGAACGCCGATGGCATCGGTTGCCCCCGCTCTGCCGCAGGGCAGCATTCTGGTGGGGCGCGAGAAGGGGCAGGTCAAGCCGACTGTGCTCAAGATCGAGCAGCATCGCAAACAGCGTCCGGCCTGGTTCTGGTTTGGCTGTGGCCTGCTCAGCTGCGCTCTGCCGGTCATGGCATGGCTGGGTTGGCAGCACCAGCAGCAGGAGAAGGTGATTGCTATGCAGCGCCTGCAACAGCCGGCCGCCGAGTTGCCGCGCGTGCTCAGCTATGACGATATCCGTCAGGCGCGCATCGTGCTGGGGGAGCAGGCGGTGCAAGGGATGGAGAGCGAGCTGGTGGCGCGCTATCAGGCCCAGCTGGATCGGCTGGAACAGACTTCACCGCTCTACTGGTATCGCTATGGCGAAGGGTTGCGCACCTCGTTGCAGATGCTCTATCCCGACTCGCTGGCGGTCAAGGCGCTGGACAAGCAGTGGCAGAACGCGCTGGTGGGGCAGGGGAGCAATAACAACACCATTCCCACCTACCTTGATGCCCGTGCCGGTGTCGATGCGCTGATCGACCAGCTGCAGGAGCTGGAGCGCCAACGCAAGACGGTGACCATCTCCTATCTCAAGTCCCAGCTTTATGAGGTGCAGAAAAACCTGATGCAGGAGACGCCGTTCAGTCTGCGTCTGAGCGAGCTGGAGGCGAAGAAGGCTTCGCAGGAGCCCATCACCGCCGCCGAATTGAAGGGGCTGGAGAGCGATCTGAAAGCGCTCAATATCCGCCTTTATCAGCTGCAGCAGGGCGAACTTGGCAGCTGATAGTGTTGTTGTGCGCAATATATTGCGCATAAAAAAGTGAGATATACCAGAAAGGCAACCTTTTGTAGTCAGGTTGCCATTTCTGCGCAATACCTTGCAGCCCAATCGCTTGCCGCATCGGCTGTCAGTGTGTAATGCACTGATTTTATTTAAAAAATATTGAATATTTGGAGTGGCACACTCTGTGCTGCCACGACGCAGCCTGTTTTGCCCCGTGCTTGCCACTACAGCCTGTTGCTGTTGTGTGAGGGGCGTGGGGATAGGGCGCAGACCCGTTATCCCCGCTCATATGGAGAATCACTATGTGCCCGACTATCGCACTGCTCGGTGACATTGGCACCGACCACGACGGTTTTCACCCCTCGCCGGTCAGCGCGGCCAGTCCCGATGTGTTCCTCGATGGAAAACCGGTAGCCCGTCAGGGCGATCCGCTGGAGCCTCATGACAAGCCCAACAACCCGCCTCATCCCCGCGCCATTGCCGGTGGGGTCGGCTCGGTGCTGGTCAACGGCAAACCCATCGCCGTCACCGGTACTGCGGTTGATTGCGGTGGCGTCGTGATTGGATCCGGCAGCGGACAGGCAGGATAAGGAGCAGATCATGGCACAAAGCACCGGATTGCAATTTACCGTCAAGGTGGGGGCACTGCCCGAGAGCACCTTCGTGGTGGCGAGTTTCCAGCTGGACGAGGGGCTGAACCGGCCGTTCAACCTGCGCCTTGAGCTGGCCAGCAGCCAGCCCGATGTCGACTTTGGCGCCGTGCTGGACCAGC
>NZ_JBCGFC010000028.1:0-20181 GCF_038739615.1 Aeromonas sp. SER
AGTAGCTTCTTGAGCAAAGCGGCCTTCCGTTCACTTGAATAACGAGCCATTCGACACTCTTTATCCTCCCCCGGTCTTCACTTGTAGATAGATCAGATCAGGCGACAACTATCCTGACACCGGGGGATGGGGAGTCTTCCAGTCCAAAACACGCATTCGGGTTGATAGTCGTGCAGCAGCAAAATAACACGACTCCTCTCGCCTTTAATCGGAAAAAAGATTAATAAATCTGAAATTATATTAATTTATATTTTATGAGTTGCCTTTCAATGCAAACCATCATGAAATACGCCGGTCGGCAACGTGGCATAGGCCACACTGCCGCAGCCTGTACCTTGTATTTCTGTGGTGTAATGAATCACCTTTTATTGGCGCCTTATATCAAGGCGCCATTTTTTCATGTCTCTCTCTGGAGTGACGAAGGTCGTTGATGACGCGAACGTCCGATTACGCTTCGCTAATCGAACCTACCAATTTCCTATAAACCATTGGTACAAACCAGATCAAAGGGTGCTCAATCTCCCTTCTCCCCTTGCGGGAGAAGGGTCGGGGATGAGGGGAAGGAAAAAGAGATTACGCGATAAACGTTGGGCTTCGCAGGCTCAGCACCAACCTACGAGATAAGTCATAGCCAATCCAAAGAATATATTTAACTTGGGTGTGCAAATATATCCACCATATTTAAAAGCACCTCAATAAACTTATATTATCATTTCATTTTTCAAAGTTAAGAAACTTTTTTCTATGACATCAAGGTGAACCTTAACATTGTGAGACAGTACCTTGAAGTGCATTTCCTTAAGCTTTGCTATCATTTCAGTACGTTGAGGCTCAGGATAGTGATCATATGCAGATGCTCCCTTTTGAAAGTCAACATTACTATTAACACCTTGTAATAACTTCTCTATAGATGAACCAAGAACCTCTGAAAACTGAACCTGCATAGCTAATAAGGCTTGCACTGCAGTAGATGATCCAACTTCATGAAACGGTATATTTCCTAATGCTTTAGCATAGGAATTTACCACGCTATCGTGATAAACGTTATATATCTCAACATTCACCATCCCCTCTTTAGAACAGGAAGAGTCTATAATGTCTCTAATTTTTTTAGAGAAATGGTGTGCTGCTTCTGCGACTGCTAAAACGTCTTTCCTTCTATCCTTTTGTCTTGACACCTTGTCATGACTAGCAATCCAAGAGGACGCAATGATCGCTAACACCGAACCACCAGCCTGAATCCAAGCGGGGAGTTCATTTGTGCTACCAAACTTCAAATATGCCCCAATAACCAAAAAGCTCACTAACAATAATGTAAATAAATGACGATTATAAGAGCGAAGTTGTGGTAATTTATTTTCCCAATAATTTCTCATTTTAAACATTTCCAGAAGTGATACGTTCCTAAAAGTACCGCATGTTTGCATTTGATTGGCTAATCGTAAGCCAATCGCGGTAAATCCCTTTACCGCTGTCCCAATAGTTCACTCCCCCAACCTCTCCGCCAATCCGGAATAACGCTCGGTCTTTTTCCGTACCGCCTGTGCCAGCAGGGCGCGATCGCCGTAGAGATCGAGTTTCGCCTTGGCGCGGGTGATGCCGGTATAGACCAGCTCGCGGGTCAGCAGCGGGCTGGGGCTGTCGGGCAGCACCAGCACGGTATGGGCAAACTCGGAGCCTTGGGATTTGTGGATGGTCATGGCGTAGACCGTCTCGTGAGGCGGCAGGCGGCTTGGCAAAAGCGCCCGCAGGGTGCCATCCGGCTGCTCAAACCATACCTTCAACCGGCCAGTTTCATCGGGCAGGCAGAGCCCCATATCACCGTTGTAGAGGCCGACGCCGTGATCGTTGCGCACCACCATCACCGGACGACCGGCATACCAGTCGCCATCGCGGGCAATCAGGCCAGCCCGTGACAGGGCCAGTTCGAGCCGCTCGTTTAGCCCCAGCACACCGAACGGGCCATCGCGCAGGGCGCAGAGGATCTGGAAGCTGTTGAATGCCTTGAACACGGCGGCGGGCGCTTCCCCCGCGCGGGCCGCCTTCAGATAGCTGCCGTAACCGGCTACCCCCTGGGCAATCAGGGCGTCGTAGGCCTCCCCCGCCCATGGGTGCAGGCTGATATCGGCGAATCCTGCGCCCCAGACTGATTCCACCGCAGTGGCATCGCCGCTGTTGCAGGCGCGCGCCAGCTGACCGATGCCGGAGTGCTGATCAAAGCGCCAGCTCTTGGCCAGCAAGCAGAGGCTGTCGCGCACTGGGGCCCCCGCGGGCGTGCCCTGCAGGCGGTAGCCAGTCTGGCGGGAGAGCCACTCCGCCTGCGCCGGGCTAATGCCCTGTTCGATAAAGCTGCAGATATCGCCGAGCACGGCCCCCGCCTCCACCGAGGCGAGCTGATCCTTGTCGCCGAGCAGGATCAGGCGGGCGTGGCTTGGCAGCGCATCGAGCAGGCGCGCCATCATCGGCAAATCGACCATGGAGGCCTCATCCACCACCAGCAGGTCGAGGTGCAGCGGGTTGCCCGCGTGGTGGCGGAACTGGCTGCGCCCCGGAATGACCCCGAGCAGCCGGTGCAGGGTGCCCGCTTCGGTTGGGATCGCTTCGACCCACTCGGGGGGCAGATCGAGGGCCTGCAGGGCAGAGCCGATACTCTCGGTCAGGCGCGCCGCCGCCTTGCCGGTGGGGGCCACCAGCCGGATCGCCGGGGCCTTGCCTGCTTGCAGGCCGGTCTCCACCAGAATGGCGAGCAGTTTGGCGACCGTGGTGGTCTTGCCGGTACCGGGGCCACCCGAGATCACCGCAAAGGGGCGCGCCGCCGCGGTGGCCGCCGCCAGCTTCTGGCCGTTGCAGCAGAGCGCCTCGGGCACCAGCGCATCCAGTTTGCTCAAGTCGCTCGCCGCCAGGGCGCTGGCCAGCAGCCCTTCGATGGCGGGCCAATCCACTTCATTCGGGAACACCAGATCCAGATACTTCTCGATAAAGTGGCGGGCCGAAAAGTCGGGGGCGAGGCGGGCCTTGAGCAGCGCCGCGAACACCAGCCCGTAGTCGCGGGCAAACAGCCGCGACAGGGCCGGGGCTATCTCCGGCCATTCGGCGCGCTCGCTCAGGGCGCGCAGGTGGCGGGCCACCCCCTGCTCGTGATCGTGGTAGCGGGTGAGATAGAGCCGCCCGTGCCACAGCCGCAGCGGCCAGCGCGGGGCGAGCCCCTCATCCTGTTCGGTACCCACGAGCGGGCTTGCCGCAAACAGGGCGGGCCAGCGGGCAGGATCCGCCAGATCCCCCAGCAGATCCCGGCTCTGCTGGGGATCCAGCCCGAACGGGCGCAAGGATCCGGCGATGAGCATCTCCAGCGGCAAACAGACATGGCCACGCCCCAGTTCGAAGCAGGTGAGCGCAGCACCCAGCACCAGCTCGGGGCTGCCGCCAAGGTCTGCCACCAGCCGGGCAAATTGCAGATCCAGCTGGCGGATGCGGCCAGCCAGCGCCAGTGTTTTCAACCGTTCAACCATCATTGCGCTGGCTGCGGTGCTGATCATGGTGCCGCTCATGCCTCTACCTCGTTTAATTCTGCTGATGAAACACCGCCAGAGCGATCACCATTTCTAAACAACTTATCCAGCCCCAGCACCAGTTCACGGCTCGGGCGGGTATGGAAAATGCCCCCCTGCGGCATGCCGCGCAGGAACAGATAGAAGACCCCGCCAAAATGCTGCTCGAAGTCGTAGCCCGGCAGGCGCAGGGTGAGCAGCCGGTGCAGCGCCAGCGAGTAGAGCTGGTATTGCAGGTCGTAGCGGTGCTCGGCCATCGCCCGCTCCAGCGCCGAACGGCTGTAATCGGCGGGGCTCATGCCGAGGTGGTTGGATTTGTAGTCGAGCAGATACCAGCGCCCCTGCCACTCGAACACCAGATCGATAAAGCCCTTGAGCATCCCCTGCACGGTGGCAAAGCTGAGCGGCTTGTTGCCCCGCGACAACGGGTCGTGCTGCTGGCAGAGGGCGGTCAGCGCCGGTGCCGTCACCCGCCCCATGGGCAGGAAGAACTCCAGCTCCACCTGTTTGCGCTCGGCACTCAAGTCCCGCAGCCGCACCGGCTCGCCAAAGCCAGTCTCCAGCGGGGTATCCAGCATCGCCTCCACCTGCTGTTGCAGCACTTGGGCCCAGCTCTCGTCGAAGCCGTCTTGCAGCAACAGACTGGCGATATGCTCTGCCAACGGTTCTCCCGCGGCGCTTTGAAAGTCGATGGTCTCGAACAGGCTGTGCAGCAAGGTGCCGGGGCGCGCCCCTTTCGGGAAGGTGAAGATGGAGGGTTGTAGCTCGTCCTCTTCGTGTACAACAGCCGCCTCGGCAACGACCTCCACATCGAAGCCGGGATTGGCGAGTACGCCCTTGCTGTGGCCGTGACCCTGCGCCGCCAGCCCGGAGTAGGAGCTGATCCACCAGTCCCGCTCAAGGGAACCGCTAAAGTGGCGCACCTGCGGCTCGCCCAACTGCTCCTCCTCTGGCGGCAGCGGGGCCGGACGGGTGAGCGAGGGCTCACCGACGGCCACTCCGGGCAGCGCCTGCGCCAGCTCGGTCAGAGCGGTCGCCAGCGTCTGCGCATCCCCCTCTTCGCCCTTTTGCAGCAGGTAACCGATGGCGGTGTGGTGCAGGTCGGTCTTCTCCGACTTGCCCGCTCCCGCCCGCACCGGTGCCAGCCCCAGCCAGGTGGCGTAGACGCCCCGGGTCAGCGCCACATAGAGCAGCCGCAAATCTTCGGCAAGGCGCTCCCTGTCCGCTTCGGCGAGCGACGAGTCGGCGCCGGTCAGATCGAGAATGGTGCGATTGCCCGACTCATCCGCCTCGTGATAGAGCGGGGTCTCGGCGGTTCTGTGGCTGCAGATAAAGGGCAGGAATACCAGCGGGTACTCCAGCCCCTTGGATTTGTGGATGGTGACGATCTGCACCAGCTTGCGCTCGGATTCGAGGCGCAGTACCTGCTCCGCATCCTGCCCGTTGGGGCGGCTCACCGCCTCCCCCAACCAGCGCAGCAGGGCATATTCGCCATCCAGCTCGCTGCTCACCTGTTGCAGCAGCTCGCCAAGATGGAGGAAGTTGGTCAGCCGCCGCTCGCCATAGGGACTCGCCAAAAGCGAAGAGGCGAGATTGCGCCGGTGCAGCAGGGCCCGCAGCATGGCCAGCACGCCACGGCGGTGCCAGATCTTGCGGTACTCCATAAACTCCTGCACCGCGCTCTCCCACGCCCGCTCGTCGCTGGCCAGCCCATCGAGCGCCTTGGCGTCGAGATCAAACAGGCCGGTGGCCAGCGCCGCCCGCAGGCTGCGCTCTTCGCTCGGGTTCTGGCAGGCGTGCAAAATCAGCAGGATCTCCCGCGCCTCCGTCTGCTCCAGCACGCTCTCGCGGTTCGACAGATAGACGGAGGCGATGGCGAGGCGCGCCAGCTCCTGCTGCACCAGCTTGCCCTCGGCGCCGGTGCGCACCAGCACGGCGATATCTCCGGCCTTCACCGCCTTGTCGCCGATCCGCGCCTTGCCCTCGCGGGCCAGAGTCAGCAGGCGGTGGATCTCGGCGGCGGTGGCGCGGGCCATCTTGCTCTGGTAATCCCCCCGATTGAAGGTGGGCTGGCCGGTCAGCTGCCAGCAGTGGAGCACAGGGGCGGTGACGCCATCGAGCAGCAACGCCTTGCTCTTGCCCTGCGCCTCCACCGGCAGGAAGGGGATATCCGCCTCGTAGATAAAGGGATCTTTCGCCCGCTCGAACAGGCCGTTGACCGCCCCCACCAGCGCACTGCTGGAGCGCCAGTTGCGCCCGAGGGTGTAGTGGGCGCTCACATTTCGCCGCGCCTGAATGTAGGTAAAGATGTCGGCGCCGCGAAAGCCGTAGATGGCCTGCTTGGGGTCACCGATCATCAATAGCGCCGTGTCGGTGTGGCCGCCGTAAAGCCGATGGAAGATGCGGTACTGCTGGGGATCGGTATCCTGAAATTCGTCGATCATCGCCACCCGGTAGGTTGCGCGAATGCGCTCGCAGAGCCGCTCGCCAAGGCTTGAGCCAAGCGCTCCGTCGAGATCCTTGAGCAGGTCATCGAACGAGAGCTGATGGGCTTGGCGCTTGCTGGCCTGCATCCGGCTACGCACTACTTTGGCGGCCCGTTGCAGGATGAGATCGCGAATACCGGGGCGGCTGGCCAGAAGCTCGTCTATCTGGCTGAACAGCGGCAGGGTCGGCACGGCGCCCCCCTTCTTGAGGTTCTCCTCCAGCGCCGTCTGGCCGAAGCGCTCCAGCTCCTTGGGAATGGCGTAGCCACTGCCCTCGTCCTGTGCCCAGTCGGCTATCTTGGCAAGCCACCCTTCGTAGTTCTTGCCGGTGTAGCGGCTGATCTGGCCGTCGGTCTGGCGGCGGATCTCATCCATCTGCGCCAGCCACTCGCGCTTCACCGCCGCGATGCGACTCATGGCGGCCTGATGGCGGGCGGCGAGGGTCTCGTCCCCCAGCGCGGGATGGATCTCCAGCTCGCTGTTGTCGAGCCAGCTGCCCATCTCCCGCAGCAGGGCGGCGGGACTCGGCCAGAGCGCGCGCACGGCGCTGGCGAGGGCTTTATCCACCGGATAGAACTCGGCGCGCCAGTAGTCGCTCACCGCCTGCAGCCTGAGCTGACTGTCGTCGGTGAGAAATTCGGTCTCAAAGAGGGCACCCGACTCGAAGGCGTTCTGTTTCAGCATCCGCTGGCAGAAGCCGTGGATGGTAAAGACCGCCGCCTCGTCCATCTGGCGCTCGGCGGCCAGCAGGCGACGGGCCGCCAGCTCGTGATCCGCCACCTCTGCCAGCAATTGGGCCAGCAGGGCATCATTGCTATGGCCGCGCATAAAGGCGAGCCGCGCCTCGTGGATGCGACCGCGGATCCGCCCGCGCAGCTCGGCGGTGGCCGCTTCGGTAAAGGTCACCACCAGAATTTCGGTCACCGAGAGTGGCCGCTCGTGGGCGCTGGGCTGACCGGCATCGGCGCCCTCTTCGACGAGCGGGCCATGGCCCAGCAGCAGGCGCAGGTAGAGACCGGCGATGGTGTAGGTCTTGCCGGTACCGGCGGAGGCTTCGATCAGTCGTTCACCATGGAGGGGAAAACGCAGGGTATTGAGCGGGTTAGCCATTATTTCAGCTCCTCCAGGGTCTTGAGCAGCGGGGTCAGGTGTTCGCGGGCCAGCGCCTGCAACTGACCAAGCACCTCGTCATCGAGTTCGGGGAAGCAGCGGGCGACGTAAACGTCTTGCCCCTCCCCATTTATCATCCAGCCGCCGTTGAAACGGGTGAGGGCCGCCTTGTCGGCCGCCTCCGGCTTGTCGGGATCCTTCTCGATCGCCTTGAGCCAATCCCAGGCAGTGTTGGGGAAGAAGGGCAGCGGCCGCTTCATCCCCTGCGCCCAGCACGCCACCAGCGCTGCCAGCTTGGGCCGCGCCTCGTCGGCAGCAAGAGCAGGCAGACGCAGACTCTGTTTGGCGTCGAACAACAGGGTGTCGCCGGGGGCGCCGCTCAATGAGAGGCAGAGGTGCTGGATCCAGCCCAGCAGCAGATCCTTGCCGTTGAAGCTGCCGGGTTTGACCACCAGCAAACGCCCCTTCTGGGTGTCGATCCACCCTTGCAACTGGCCCTGAGTGAGGGAAATATCGATCTCCACCGCCTGCTTTTCTGACTCATTGGCCGCAACCCATGGCCGCAGCCGATCCGCCAGCTTGCCCATCTCGGCATCCAGATCGTCCAGCAGCAGGCTGCCGAACCACCCTTGCGGCAGCAGGCCGGTGAGCTGCAACCGCTCGCGACGCTCGGTGCTATCCCCCTCTGCCAGATGGGCATCGAGCAGCAGATCTTTCAGCTGATAATGTTGCAGGCTATCCAGCTCGAACGGCTCGCTATCCTCGATGTTGGCTTCGTTCAGCTCAAACCACACCTTGAGACGGCGGTTGAGGAAATATTTGGTGGGCTGGCGATAGAAGCGCAGCAGCTCCGCCAGCTCCAGCCCCTGCTCCTTGCCCCATTCGGGGGGCAACGGCAGCTCGCCGCTCTGGAAGTTGGCCGCGCCACGCACCGGATTGAGGGCGGGCAGCCAGTCGGCGGCATAGGTAAAGAGGCGTGAACCCGCCTCCGGATAGAAGTAGTTGCGGCTGTAGGGGGTGAGCGGATGCGCCACCATCAGGTGGTTGAGCAGCCGCTTGCCGGAGGTTTCATCGTCGAGATCCTCATCCCCCGCCAGCACAAAGCCCTGCCGCACATAGTCGATCAGCTCCGCCAGCAGCACCGATGGCACCTTGTCGCTGTTGTCCTGCGCGCTGAAGCCCTGATAGCTGATATAGAGCCCCTGCTGGGCACTGAGCAACGCCTCGAGGAAGAGATAGCGGTCATCATCACGGCGGGAGCGATCCCCCCGCCGCGACGCCACCGCCATCAGATCGAACCCCATGGGGGCCAGGGTGCGCGGGTAGACGCCATCGTTCATGCCGAGCAGGCAGACCTGCCGGAAGGGGATGGAGCGCATCGGCATCAGGGTGCAGAAGTTGACCTGACCGGCGAGGAAGCGCTGGCTGGAGCGGGACTCCCCCAGCACGCTGCCGAGGTAATCCTGCAGCAGATCGGCGGTGATGGGCTGCTCGAAGCGAGCCTCGCCAAGCCGGGTCTGCCACTCGGCCAGCTGGCTGCGAATGAGCTGGAGCTGACGCTCTTCATCCTCGTCAGCCAGATAGAAGCGCTCCAGCAGCGCCAGCAGGCAGGCGTTCCAATCGGCCAGCGGCTGCGCCTGTTGCAGGCGGGGCAGAAACTCGGCCAGCGAATCGACGAACCAGGCGAGCTTGCCGAGCGCCAAGCTCTGCTGACCCTCGATATCGGCATAGGGCAGAATGCCCGCCACCGGCTCGCCATCGCCCATGGCAAAACCGAGCAGCATGCGGCGCAGGCCGAACAGCCAGCTGTTGCCGGACATGGGCGGCAGATCGAAACGGACGGGGTAGCCGTCATCCAGCCCCCAGCGGATGCCGGTCTCCTGCACCCAGACCCGCAGCTGGTTGAACTCGTCGTCATCCAGCTCGAAGCGGCGCAGCACGGCGGGCACCTCGAGAATGGCGAGCAGCTCCCCTGCCCCGAAACGGGCGTTGGGCAGCCTGAGCAGGGCGAGGAAGCTTTGCAGCAGCGGGCTCTCCTGACTCGCCGCCCGATCCGATACCGCAAACGGGATCTGGCCGCGCGCGCCAAACACCGCCTGAATGTAGGGGCCGTAGCTGTTCACATCCGGCATCATCACCACCACATCTTTCGGGGTGAGGGTCGGATCCTGCTCGAACAGCGCCAGCAGCCGATCGTGCAGCACCTCGAGTTCGCGCATCGGGCCGTGGCAGGCGTGGATCTGCAAGGATCCATCCGCCGGATCGATCGGGCTCTTGTGGTGGCTGCTGTCGAGATCGAACTGACCGGCGCCTCGCTCGGCCAGCTCCAGCACATCCTTCTGGATGGCGCGCAGCAGGCTGACATTGCCCTTGCCATCCACCTCGTCGATATCGACGAAGGCCTCGATTTGCGGCACCTCCAGCTCCATCAGCTGGTGCAGGTAGTCGCGCCCCAGCTTGCCCATGGAGGCGAGCAGCGGGTTGGCGGGGCCCTGCAACGTCTCGATATCGGTGCCGGGTTTGAGCTTGTTTTCGAGGCGCGCCAGCGTCTTGCGATCCAGCAGATCCCCCCAGTAGTAGCGGCAGGGGTTGGTGACGAACAGGTGCACCTCCACCTCCGGCCGACTGCCGAGGGCCAGCAGCGCCTCCACATAGCGCGGCGGCAGTGCCGAGATGCCGAACACGAAGACCCGCTGCGGCAGCTTGCCCGGCAGATCGGCGGTGCGCTCCAGCTCGTGGATAAACTCCTCGTAGAGGTTGGCGCGGTGGTAGCCGCTCGGAGAGAGCGCCAGCGTGCGGGCCACCAGCTCGCGCCACAGCTCGGGCTGCCAATCCTGACCGCTCACCCCGGCCAGCTCCTGACTTAATCCTTCCCCCTCTTCCCAACGGGCGATCCAGTCCGGCCGATAGACCAGATACTGGTCAAAGAGATCCGCTACCTTCTGGCAGAGCTGCCACAACCGCACCTGCTCGGGATCCTGGGCGGGATCCTCGTCCTCTCCACCGCCCAGATAGGCGGCAAGCGGGGCAAAGGCGGGGCGATCCAGCAAGGCAGGCAGAATGGTCATCAGCTGCCAGCTCATGGATCCCTTGTTGTAGGGGCTCTGGCGCGGCACATCCGCCAGCACCCGGGTGAACATCTCCCAGATAAAGCTGGCGGGCAGCGGAAAGTCGATATTGGCGGCGATGCCGAAGGCCTTGGCCAGCTCCAGCTTGAGCCACTGGGCCATGCCCGGACTCTGCACCAGGATCTGCTCCCGATCGAAGGGGTGAGAGAGAGGGGCCTGCCGGATGCGGCTCACCAGCAGCTCTTTGAGCAGATCCAGCTGATTGGAGTGGTAGAGGGTAAACATGAGCAATTCCCGCCTGTGGATGAGAGGGGGCGAGGGAAAAGGCGAGCCATTTCCGTCACTTCACAAGAGAGGGAATTGTCGGGGATCGGGGGATAAGATGCAAAAGGCACTTGTGGCCAGCGGCAGGCAAGAGACGGAATCATGAAGGGCGCCGCAGATTTGGCTCGCCGCCTCACCGGTACGGAAAACGCAGACAGAAAAAAGCCGGTGCAGGGCACCGGCCAAAAGGCATTGGAAAACTCAAACTGACTGGCTGTTACCAGTTTTTGCCGAGACGGGCATCCACACTGAAAGCCCCTGCTCCGGCTGCCGCCAGCGCCAGGAAACCACCGGCGACGGAGACGTTCTTCATAAACATCAGCATCTGCATCTGTTCGGCAGGCTGGTAGTGGAAAATAAAGGCGGCCATCAGGGTGAAACCGGCCATCAGCACCGACAGGCTGCGAGTAAAGAGACCCAGCATGATGGCGAGGCCACCACCCAGCTCAAGCAGGATCACCAGCGGCAGGATAAAACCCGGCACCCCCATCGCTTCCATATAGCCCTGGGTGCCGGCGTAACCACCGATCTTGCCCCAGCCCGCAATCACGAACATCAGCGCCAGCAGTACACGACCCGCCAGCAGCGCTACATCTTTCATCTTGTCCATTTCACTTTCCTCGTTTAACTCGTATCGCCACTGACCAATCAGGGCAGGTCAAATAACAGGGCCTGAGTGGCACTTGTCGCAACCAACTCCCACCGGTATTCATCACGACTGAGTACCCCGTCGCCGGGTCGGGCAGCCAGACCGTTGGCGGTCAGCTCCCCTGAAATCATCTGCAGGTAACCATGTCGGCCAGCCAGTGCCCAGTCGAGCGTTTCGCCCGGGGCCAGCTCCAGCCGCCATACGCGGGCCTGCTGGCGGATCACGAAGGATCCCGCCTCGCCATCCGGTGACGCCACCAGCGTCATACCCGGTCTGGACTCAATTTGCTTCTGCTGATATCCGGGTGGCGTGCCGACTTCATTCGGCTCGATCCAGATCTGCAACAGGGAGAGGGGTTCCGTCTGCGAGGGGTTGTACTCGCTGTGACGGATCCCGCTGCCTGCGCTCATCAGCTGGAAATCCCCTGCCGGGATCTGCTCGACATGGCCGAGGCTGTCCTTGTGCTCAATGGTGCCTTGCAGCACGCAAGTGAGGATCTCCATATTGGCGTGAGGGTGGGTGGCGAATCCGCCACCCGGCGCAACCAGATCCTGATTGATCACCCGCAGCACCGAGTGTCCCATCCACTCCGGGTCGTAGTAGTGACCGAAGGAGAAGCTGTGGCGTGCGTCCAGCCAGCCGAAGTTGGCCTTGCCTCGCGCCTCTGCGGCTCTCAATTTCATCATGGTGTGCTCCTCATCTATCCGGGGTTCGGTTTAGCGATCTTTACCACCGCCGAGACCGAACGGAATGCGATACTCGCTGCTCTCGCCAGCCAGGCTGACAGTCAGGTTGCCCTGAGTACGACCCGGGATCTTCACCTGCTGGGTGCCCATCAGGTTGGCGTGGACCGATGCCAGCAGATCGCCAGACTCGTCGCGCACTTCCAGCATCGGGTTGGCTTTGCCATCCAGCGCTGCGGTGGAGTGCCACTTCACAAACAGCACACCCGGGGTGGCGTTGAAGTCAGCCGGTACGGCAGCGTGGGCGAAACCTGTGGTCATCAGGCCTGCAACGGCCAGCATCTTGATTACGTTTTTCATGTTCATTCACTCTCTTGTTTTATATGTCATTGCCAAGGCCAGCTCGGCCAGAATCAATGCATCCATGCAAGAGGTCATTCAAATAGTGTGTTGTTCTTTCACCGACATCAGACATGCCGATTTGGCCTGTCACAGTGCGGAACTTCCCGCATATTTGGCCGCCAGACGTTCCTGCCTAAGCGATGATTGAATATTAAAGGTGCTTGGCTTAACTTGTTAGCGAGATAATCTGGCGAACATATTCAAAAAAATTGAAGGTGAAAAATGGCCAAGGAGTCGAACAAGGAACGCGCACTCACCCTGGAGGCGATCCGGGTGCTGGATGCCATCGACCGCCGTGGCAGCTTCGCGGCGGCGGCCGACGAGCTGGGCAAAGTACCTTCGGCATTGAGTTACACGGTGCAAAAGCTGGAAGACGAACTGGATGCCATGCTGTTCGACCGCAGCGGCCACCGCACCAAGTTCACCCCGGCGGGGCGCATGCTGCTGGAACGCGGGCGGGTGCTGCTGGAGGCAGCCGAGCATCTGGTGGGCGAGACCCGGGCGCTGGCCCGCGGCTGGGAAACCGACATCACCATCGCCGTCGATGCGCTGGTGCCCCTGCAGGCGCTCTACCCGCTGGTAGATCGGCTGGCCGAGCAGACCGATACCCGGCTCAGACTGCGCGCCGAAGTGCTGGCGGGCAGCTGGGAGTGTCTGGAGGATGGCCGCGCCGACCTGCTTATCTCCTCCCTCAACCCGGATATCGTGATGACCGGCATCAAGCATCAGGTGCTGAAAGAGGAGGTGATGCTCTATGTCGCCCACCCCGACCACCCTCTCCATCAGGAGCCGGAGCCCCTCGCCGACGAGACCCTGCGCCGCTATCGCGCCATCGCCGTCGCCGATACCGCGCTGCGCAAGCCGGTGCTCACCTACCGCCTGCTCGACAAGCAGCCACGCCTCACCGTCAGCACCATGGCGGAGAAGCGCGATGCCCTGCTGGCCGGGCTAGGCATCGGCACCATGCCGCAGAGCTGGATTGAGGAGGACATCAAGGCCGGTCGGCTCAAGGTGATCAGCCCCGAGTACCGCCATCAGCTCCAGGTGGTGCTGGCCTGGCGCCGCGATACCATGGGCAAGGCCAAAAGCTGGCTGGTGCGGGAGATCCCAAAGCTGTTTCAAAATAGCGGCAGTGAATAAGCGTCGTTTTGCCAGCACCATTCGCCATAACAAAAAAAGAGGGGGAGCTACATGCTCCCCCTCTCTCATCTTCGGCACACCTTGTCAGGTATGGCTTACTGGTTCGCTTCGGCAAACTTCTTCATCGCCTCTGCGTGTTTGGTCATACCATCGGCACGCTCGTTGAGGTTCTTGATGAACTCTGCTTTTTTGGCCGGATCCTGAATGCGATCATAGCGTTGCTTCAGGTTGGCTTCGATCTGTTCCGGCGTCATATCCTTCATGCGCGCCATCTTGTCGTGACGGCCACCGTGGTGTTTACCGCCCATCATGCCGCCATCCATCGGGCAATCCACCATGGCACCGGGCTCGGGAGCCGGGGCAGTTTGCGTGGCTGCATAGGCACCGATCGGCAGGCCAAGGATCAGGGTGGCGGTCATCAGAGTTTTGGTCAGTTTTTTCATGGTCTATCTCCTGTCGGATGATTCGGGTTCGGCTCTCTCGCCTTGCCCTCAAGTAAACACCCGACCGGTGTCTGAACTTTGCCAGCATCGCCCTTTTTTGTAGCAGAGTGTGGCATCAGGCGGATCTGGCACACTTTGACACAAACCGCGCAGCGTATTTTCGTATACTCGTGCCAACGCCAAGCAGGGGAGGTATTCATGAATCAGGGCAGCACCCACATTCTGGTGGTCGACGACCACAGTGAGATCCGCGATCTCTTGAAGCGCTTTCTGGAACAGCACGGCCTGCGGGTCAGCTGCGCCCGGGATGGCAAGGAGATGAAACGGCTGCTGGAGGAGCGGGAGTTCGATCTGCTGGTACTGGATCTGATGATGCCGGGCGAGGACGGTCTGACCCTCTGCCGCGAACTGCGCGCCAAATCGAGCCTGCCCATCATCATGCTCACCGCCATGGGGGAAGAGACCGACCGCATCATAGGGCTGGAGATGGGAGCCGATGACTATCTGGCCAAACCCTTCAACCCGCGCGAATTGTTGGCGCGGATCAAGGCGGTGATGCGCCGCACCCAGGCGGATAACCAACCCGCCGCCGAGACCCTGACCCGGGATCTGCGCTTCGATCGCTGGCTGCTCGATATCAATCGCCGCGAGCTGGTCGATGAGGATGGGGTGGGCCTGAGCCTCTCCACGGCCGAGTTCGATCTGCTCAAGGTGTTTCTGGAACGCCCGCAGCGGGTGCTGAGCCGGGATCAACTGCTGGATCTGGCCCGTGGTCGCGAGGCAGTCGCCTTCGATCGCGCCATCGACACCCTGGTTAGCCGGCTGCGCCGCAAGCTGGAGCGGGATCCCAAGAATCCGGAACTGATCAAGACCATCTGGGGTGGCGGTTATATGTTCTCGGCCGATGTAGCGCAGGTATAAGCGGTGAATGCATTGAAACAGCTGTGTGCACGGATGTGGCCCAAGGGGCTGACCGGGCAGATCATTCTGGTGGCGCTGGCGGGCTTGATCCTGATCCAGCTGCTCAGCATCCAGATCTACCGTTCGGATCGGGAGGAAGCGCTCGGCTTCGTCAACAGCCGCAACGCCATGCAGCGGATCATCTCGGTGGTGCGGCTGCTCTCCCTCTCTCCCCCCTCGCTCTACGACGAGATCCTCAAGGCGAGCCGCAGCGAAACCCTGCTGTTGCGAATTGAAAACGAACCGATGCAGCCCGACAACCGCAGCCCCCGCTTCGAGCAGCTGGTGCGCTCGCGCCTTGGCTATCCCCCCGCGCTCACTATCGAGATCAGCGCCGAGCTGAAAGAGGATGCCCAGCGCAGCAAGGCGTGGGAGCACCACGCCCGCATGATGCGGGATCGCAAGGGGCCGCCGCCCCCGCGGGACATGCGGCTCTACGGCTCCATCGAACTGCCACAGGGTGGCTGGCTGCAGTTCAGCTCGCTGGTCGACAAGGAGGCCGGCAGCTGGTCATGGCAAACCACCTTCAACCTGATGCTGGTCGCCAGTCTGGTGATCGGGCTGATGGTGCTGCTGTTTCGTCGCGCCACCCGCCCCCTCAAGCAACTGGCAGGCAACGCCGAACGACTGGGACGCGGGGAGGATATCGAGCCCCTGAAAGAGGAGGGGCCGACCGAGATCCGCGAATCGATTCAGGCCTTCAACCGGATGCACACCCGGCTCGACCGCTTCGTGCAGGACAGAACCCGGATGCTGGCCGCCATCTCCCACGATCTGCGCACCCCCATCACCAGCCTGCGCCTGCGCAGCGAGTTTCTGGCCGATGGCGAGGACAAGGATCGCATCCAGCAGACCCTGCAACAGATGGAGCAGATGCTGGCCGCCACTCTCAGCTTTGCCCGCGAGGAGGGACAGCAGGAGGCTACGCGGGAACTGGATCTGGTCAGCCTTTTGGTCAGTCTGTGCGATGACTATGCCGATACCGGCCAGCCGGTTACCTGTCTGGCGGAAGGAAAAGAGGTCTACGCCTGCCGCGCCAACACCCTGCGCCGGGTACTGCAGAACCTCATCGGCAATGCCATCAAATACGCCGGCAGCGCCGAGGTCTCGCTGGAACGCACCCGCAGCGAGCTCTTGATCCGGGTCTGCGACCACGGCCCAGGGATCGATCCGGCTCGACTGGAGGATGTCTTCAAGCCGTTCGTGCGGCTCGACGAGGCGCGCAATACCGAGTCTGGCAGCGTGGGGCTGGGCCTCTCCATCGCCCGCACTCTGGTACATCAACACGGCGGTGAGCTTACCCTGCTCAATCGGCCTGAGGGCGGACTGGAGGCCAAAATCAGCCTGCCTCTGTAAGCCGTCACGGTATGAGTCCTGCTCGTTACAGCAATGCTGCCATCATGTAAACTTCATCGCCAGATCCCTTGTTCTTCCTCGTTGAAGGCAGTAATAATCGGCGTCTACAGACAGTTGCTGGCAATGGATTGGAGCAGGGATGGCTTCTTCTCGAATTGGACAAGCGTTCAGGGCAGGGTGTGGTTTTCTGCTGCTCATTATTGCCCTGCACGCCTCGGGAAAAGAGCCTGAGCAGTCCCTCGTCATCACCAACTCCAAGGCGTGGCAGCCCTTCTCCTATATCAATGAGTCGGGCCAGCCCGATGGCCTGCTGATCGACCTCTGGCGCGAATATGCTCGCGTCACCGGTCAGAAGATCGAATTCCGGCTGGTCGACTGGCAGCACTCCCTCGATCTGCTGCACGAAGGGAAGGCCGATGTGCATGCCGGTCTGCTCTGGTCACCGGAGCGCGACAAGCTGTTCGACTATGGCCTCCCCCTCGCCCAGCTCGACTCCCAGCTCTTCTTCTCCAACGAGCTGCGCGGCACCGATGTCCACTACTACCTGCTCCATGAGACTGTCGGCGTCGTCGCTGGCGGTTATGAAGAGTACTACGCCAAGCGCTACTTCCCGGGCACCAAACTGCAGACCTTCGATGACAACGACACCCTGCTGGCAGCAGCCTTTCGGGGCGATATAAAGGCCTTTATCGCCGATCTGCAGGTCGCCAACTTCTACATCTATACCTCGGCAGATCCGACCCGCTTCATTCCGGTGCGTCACCTCTATACCGACCAGATCCGCTTTGCCGTCAAGAAAGGGGATCTCGCCCTGCTGGCCAAGCTCGAAGAGGGATTCGCCAGGATCAAGGAGAGCGACCGGGAGCGGATCATCCGCAAATGGATGCATGTAGAGACCGTCTACCCCATCCATCTCGGACCCTGGCTACTGCTGGCGGCGGGCCTCGTCATGGTGGCCTATATCGTGCAGCTGCGCCGGGCCGTCGCCAATCGCACGGCAGAGCTGAGCCGCGCCAATGCCCGGCTCGAAAAGCTGGCCAGCACTGATCCGCTGACGGGCCTCCTCAACCGGCGCGCCTTTATCCCGTCACTGGAACAGCGGCTGACCAGCGGCACACCCTGCGCTCTGCTGCTGTTCGACGTGGATCATTTCAAGGAGACCAACGATAAATTTGGCCACAACGTGGGCGACAAACTGCTGGAAAAACTGGCCGAAAGCATAGCCATCATCTTGCCGGAGCAGAGTCTGTTTGCACGCATTGGCGGTGAGGAGTTTTGCGTCCTGCTGCCGAGCGATAACCTGCAGGCGACCGGATTGTGGGCGGCATGCCTCTGTCAGGAATCCAATAAAGAGCGGCTGGAGACCACACTTGGTGAGGTCACCCTCTCCATCAGCACAGGAGCAGTCTGGATTTCAGCCAGGGAGAGTATCGACACCGATCAGCTGCTGCGACAGGCAGACCAGCTGATGTATCAAGCCAAAGCCAATGGTCGCAACACCTGGCAGGCGGCACCATATCAGGCAACGGCCAACCCGATCGATGCCCAATAAAAACGGCCGCCATCGAATGATGGCGGCCGTGAGGCATTATGTCTGTCAGAAGTTGTAGGTGACACCCAGATTGTAGCGGCGACCATCCAGCACTGTGCCATAGCTGCTGTAATCCACCGTCTTGTCGAACAGGTTGTAGACCCCGGCGGTCAGATCGAGATGCTTGTTGGCCTTGTAGACCAGCCCCATGTCAAAGAAGGTATAGGAGGGTGTCCCCTCCGCCATCTTGACCCGGCTCAGGTACTCGGAGGTCTCGCCACGGAAGTTGACTCGCGACCAGAGGCTGAGGTCCTCGGTGGTCTGCCAGTCGACGCTGCCGTTGACCATGTGGCGTGGCATCTGGTTGAGGGCATTACCCGCGAGCGGGCCACTCTTCTGCTCGGACTGGGTAAAGGTATAGCTGCCGCTGACCGACCACTTGTCGTTGATCGCCCAATCCATCATGCTCTCGACGCCACGCATGTTCGCCTTGTCGACGTTGACCCGATCGCTGATGAAGTCATAGCTGTGACCATTGAGAGTACAGGCCGGATCGCTCTTGCTGGTGCAGCGACGAACTTCGGAGATCTTGTTCTTGAAGTCGGTGTTGAACAGGGTCACCCCGGCGTTCAAGCCCTGATGGCCATTCCAGAGCAGGCCAATCTCTTCACTCACGCTGGTCTCGGGTTTGAGCTCCGGGTTGCCGACCAGCATCCCATCCAGACTGCCACCGCCGGTGACCTGACCCCAGTTGGCCGCAGACATACGCAAATCGGGGGAACGATAGCCGGTCGATACACCCCCTTTCAGGGTCCAGCTATCATCCAGATGCCAGACACCGTAGAGGCGCGGGCTCCAGTGAGAGCCGTAGTTCTGATCCCGATCCATGCGGGCGCCCCCTGTCAGGGCAAAGCTGTCAGTGAGTGACCACTCATCCTCGACAAACATCGCCCAGCTCCAGCGGGTAAGCTGCTCGGCAGGGTTGGCCACTTTCAGGTTATTGCCCTGATCGTGCAGATCCTCATAGCGATACTGCCCACCGACGCTCAGGTAGTGATCCCCCAGAATGAACTGGGTGTGGGTATCGGCGATGGTGTTGGTAAGCTCCATCTTGCGGCCGGGGTTGGTGTTGGTCTCCTGCTGCAGATAGCTGCTGGAAGAGCCGAAATCATACTGGCCATCATGGGTCAGCGCATAGTTGGTTCGCTCGTAGCGATACAGGCTATCTTTCGCCTTGGCATCCAGCGAATTGCCTGCCGTGCGATCCCGATCCTGCAAGCTGCGACTGGCCTCCAGATCGAAGCGGTTGTGCTCGTCGGGCTTGAAGCTGAGCACGGCTGTACCGCTGCGGGTCTCCTGCTCGGCAAAGCCTTGGGTAAACTTATCCTCGCCACGATGGGCCAGCTGACCATTGAAGCGCAGCCCCAACACACCATCGATCAGTGAACCTGCGGTATAGGCATCAGTCTGGAAGCTGTTGCCGGCATCTTTGTTCTCCTGGAAGGTCGAATCAGCGTGCACCGAGCCCTGCCAGGCCAGACCGGTGGTCTTGCGGGTAATCACGTTAATCACGCCGCCCATGGCATCTGAACCATAACGGGATGACATAGGGCCACGCACGACCTCAATCCGTTCGATTGCCTGCAGCGGCGGTAACCAACCCTGCTCGATACCCGGTCCATCACTATTGGGGCGGGTACCACGGCTATCCACCTTTTTGCCATCAACCAGCATCAGGGTGTATTTCGAGCCCATACCGCGAATGCTGATATCGCTGCTGCTGCCACCACCGGTCACCACCACACCGGGAACATCCTTCAGGGCGTCAGTCACATCGCGATAGGCGCGCTTCTCCAACTGCTCGCGAGTAATGACGGAGATAGAAGCTGCGGAATCCTCGATTTTTTGCTGAAAACCCGAGGCGGTGACAACCATCACTTCCTGTTCGGAAGCTACGGCGTGAATAGAGAGAAGAGAACCGATCAGCAAGGCAAGCTTGCTTGGTTGTATTGTTGTCATGATTTGGCCTGAACGTTTCAAGTAGGAAAGTGGCGTATTCCCTTACTTCACTCGTTACAAGACCCGGCCTCCTGCCGGGGACGGTGATTAATAAATGCTTATTTGAAACGCAACTTATTAATCGGTCTGGATTGTAACGACCAGGACAAGATCAATCAAACAATAATCATTATCATTTGCGTGATTGCAGTTAAACCTGCTCAGACGCGAAGCATCAGTCAAGATGGTTTATAACATTATGATTTATAATGATAAATTTACTTATAGGAGAGATTGGCAGGAGCAGGTTGCAAACCTGTGCTGATAACAACAGACCAGATACCTGGATTTCAGGGAATAAAAAACCCCGCTCGATGAGCGGGGTTTCTTGTATTGGGTGCCTGGCAGTGTCCTACTCTCGCATGGCGAATGCCACACTACCATCGGCGCTACCGCGTTTCACTTCTGAGTTCGGCATGGGAT
>NZ_JBCGFC010000029.1:0-19335 GCF_038739615.1 Aeromonas sp. SER
ATCAGGCGATCCAGCACACCGCGGCGGAACTGTTTCATGTAATCGGGGTTCGCGGCCAGCTGGCTGAATGCCTCTCCCATCTGGGATTCCATGCGGGCGCGCTCGTTGCGGTAGGCGTTCTCCAGTGCGGCTGCACTGATATCTGTGCCGTTGACAGTGGCGGGGGCGGTACGGGCCGGACCATTCAGGTAACTACCTACACCAGCCAAAGCAAAGGAGAGGATGATCAGGCCCAAGATAACCTTGGCTACCTTGCCTTGCGCCCCTTCGCGTAGTTTATCCAACATCATGTTTGTACTTATGCTCCCGAACTCGATGGGCGTAAATAATGAAAAGGCGCACCGATTGCGATGCGCCTTGGTCAATCAGTATGAGAGAGAACTCTCTAACCTGTCTGGTCTGCGACCAAGGACGGTAGCCGACATATCATCGGCGCCCGACTTAGTTGACCGCGTCTTTCAGGGCCTTACCGGCTTTGAAGGCAGGAACTTTACCAGCAGCGATTTCGATAGTCGCGCCAGTTTGCGGGTTACGGCCAGAACGGGCAGCACGCTCGCGTACAGCGAAAGTACCGAAACCAACCAGAGCAACCTGGTCACCCTCTTTCAGAGCTTCACCTACAGCGTCAATGAAGGCATCCAACGCACGGCCGGCAGCAGCCTTGGAGATATCAGCACCGTCTGCAATCTTGTCAATCAGTTGAGATTTATTCACTCTTATATTCCCCTTTTATCGAACACCGCTGCGGCGCTGATTTCCCTGGCCACAACAAGTGGAGGTTTTATAGCAAGCCTCCTGACCAGTTGCAAGTGACAATCTGGCGCAAACCCGCGCCACACAACGCATTGCGACTTATCACGAGAACCCGATCGGTGGTCAAGGCTACTTCCGTTATGGGATGCATGCAAGCCTTAACCACCCCCCGAATGCGCCAAATTTGCGGCGCATCAAAATTTACACGACAGAAACGCGCTCAAACCCTTGCGGATTGTCCTGCAACGCCAGTTCCAGCACCTCGTCTATCCAGCGAACGGGATAGATTTCAAGGTCTTGTTTGACGTTTGCCGGGATCTCCTCGAGGTCACGTTCGTTCTCTTTCGGGATCAGCACACGCTTGATACCACCACGGTGAGCGGCCAGCAGTTTCTCTTTGAGACCACCGATGGGCAGCACTTCACCACGCAAGGTAATTTCACCTGTCATGGCCACATCAGCACGAACCGGATTACCGGTCAAGCTGGAGACCAGCGCAGTACACATGGCGATACCGGCGCTCGGGCCATCTTTCGGGGTTGCCCCTTCCGGTACGTGCACGTGAATGTCACGCTTCTCATAGAAGTCGGCATTGATGCGCAGCTTCTCGGCACGGGCACGAACGACGGTCATGGCAGCCTGGATAGACTCCTGCATCACATCACCCAAAGAACCGGTGTAAGTGAGCTTGCCCTTGCCCGGCATGTTGGTGGTCTCGATGGTGAGCAGGTCGCCCCCCACCTCGGTCCACGCCAGACCACACACCTGACCAATCTGGTTCTGGTCGGTGGCCTTGCCGTAATCGAAGCGCTGCACCCCGAGGAACTCCTTGAGGTTCTCCTGATTGACCTGAACATGCTTGATGCTCTTGTCCAGCAGAATGCGCTTGACCGCTTTGCGACAGATCTTGGAGATTTCACGCTCCAGACTCCGCACCCCCGCTTCACGGGTGTAGTAGCGGATCACCCCGACCAGTGCCGAATCCTCGATGGTGATCTCGGAGGCTTTCAGGCCGTTGCGCTGGATCTGCTTGGCAACCAGATGCTGCTTGGCAATGTTGAGCTTCTCATCTTCGGTGTAACCGGAGAGACGGATCACTTCCATCCGGTCCAGCAACGGACCCGGGATGTTCATGGAGTTGGAGGTAGCCACGAACATCACGTCCGACAGGTCATAATCCACTTCCAGATAGTGATCGTTGAAGCTGTTGTTCTGCTCGGGATCGAGCACTTCCAGCAAGGCAGAGGCGGGATCGCCACGCATGTCCGAGCTCATCTTGTCGATTTCGTCGAGCAGGAACAGCGGGTTCTTCACACCAACTTTCGCCATCTTCTGGATGAGCTTGCCTGGCATGGAACCGATATAGGTACGACGGTGACCGCGGATCTCCGCTTCGTCACGCACCCCACCGAGGGCCATCCGCACGTATTTGCGGCCGGTCGCCTTGGCGATGGATTGGCCCAGCGAGGTCTTGCCCACACCGGGAGGGCCAACCAGACAGAGGATGGGGCCCTTGAGCTTGTTCACCCGCGCCTGCACCGCCAGATATTCGAGGATGCGATCCTTGACCTTCTCAAGACCATAGTGATCGGCATCCAGCACCTCTTGCGCCTTGCCCAGGTCTTTCTTGACCTTGGAGCGCGCCTTCCACGGCACCTGTACCATCCAGTCCACATAGCTGCGAACCACGGTAGCCTCGGCAGACATGGGAGACATCATCTTCAGCTTGGCAAGCTCGGCCTGGGCCTTTTCACGGGCATCTTCCGGCATGCCGGCCTCTTCAATCTTGCGATTGAGGGCTTCAAACTCATCCGGGCTATCTTCCAGCTCACCCAGCTCTTTCTGGATGGCCTTCATCTGCTCGTTGAGGTAATACTCGCGCTGGCTCTTCTCCATCTGCTTTTTGACGCGAGTACGGATGCGCTTCTCGACCTGCAGCAGGTCAATTTCCGACTCCATCATCGCCATCAGGAATTCGATGCGCTCGGAGACAGAGACAATCTCCAGCACCTTCTGCTTGTCTTCCAGCTTGAGCGGCATGTGAGCGGCCATGGTATCGGCCAGACGCGCAGCATCGTCGATCGCCGAAATCGAGGTGAGTACCTCGGGTGGGATCTTCTTGTTGAGCTTGATGTAACCTTCAAACTGGCCGATGGCGGAGCGAACCAGAACTTCCTGATCCTTGTCGTCAATGGCCTTGGAGGAGATGTACTGGGCCTCGCAGACAAAGAAGTCCTTGTCGTCGATCATCCGCTCCAGGCGAGCACGCTGCCCACCCTCTACCAGCACCTTGACGGTGCCATCCGGCAGTTTGAGCATCTGCAGAATATTGGCCACTGTCCCGACGGTGAAGATCTCCTCCACGGTCGGCTCATCGGTTGACGCATCCTTCTGGGCCACCAGCAGAACTTTCTTGTCCTGCTCCATGGCCGCTTCCAGACAGCGAATGGATTTTTCCCGCCCCACAAAGAGTGGAATGACCATGTGGGGATAAACCACCACGTCACGAAGAGGCAGGACGGGAATCTCGATGCGTTCTGAACGCTCTAGGTTCATATATGTCCTCTCGGCTTGTTATACCGTTGGCAAAGCGCTTGGCTGAGTATATGGGGGCGCTCCAACGAGATTCAATCGTCTAAACCGCAAAAAGCATGAAAGGGGCAAAAAGCCCCTTCCATTTGATTAAAAATCAGACTGTTACTCTGATGCGGCAGCTTGAGTCTCGGGATTTTCGTAGATCATCAAGGGCGCGGAGTCCCCTTTGATCACGGTCTCGTCGATCACCACCTTGCTGACCCCTTCCAAAGAAGGCAGGTCATACATGGTATCGAGCAACACAGCTTCCACGATGGAACGCAGACCACGAGCACCGGTTTTACGCTCCATCGCCTTGCGGGCAATGGCGTGCAGCGCATCCTCACGGAACTCCAGCTCAACCCCTTCCAGATCGAACAGCGCGGCATACTGCTTGGTCAGCGCGTTTTTCGGCTCTTGCAGGATCTGGATGAGCGCAGCCTCGTCCAGTTCGGTCAGGGTCGCCACTACCGGCAGACGGCCGATAAACTCGGGGATCAGACCGTACTTGATCAGATCTTCCGGCTCTACCTTGGCGAAGGTTTCGCTCAAGGAAGCCTTGGCATCCTTGGACTTCACCTCGGCACCAAAACCGATACCGGTTCCCTTGACGGAACGCTGCTCGATCACCTTGTCCAGACCGGCAAAGGCACCACCACAAATGAAGAGGATCTTGGAGGTATCAACCTGCAAGAACTCTTGCTGCGGATGCTTGCGACCACCTTGCGGCGGCACGGAAGCGATGGTCCCTTCGATCAGCTTGAGCAGGGCCTGCTGCACCCCTTCCCCGGAGACATCGCGGGTAATGGAGGGGTTGTCCGACTTGCGGGAGATCTTGTCGATCTCGTCGATGTAGACGATGCCACGCTGGGCCTTCTCCACGTCGTAGTCGCACTTTTGCAGCAGCTTCTGGATGATGTTCTCCACGTCCTCGCCCACATAACCGGCTTCGGTCAGGGTGGTCGCATCGGCCATGGTGAACGGCACATCCAGCAGGCGAGCCAGGGTCTCGGCCAGCAGGGTCTTGCCGCTACCGGTCGGGCCAATCAGCAGGATGTTGGACTTGCCCAGCTCCACACCACTGTTTTCGCCGCTGTTGCGCAGGCGCTTGTAGTGGTTGTAGACGGCAACGGCCAACACCTTCTTGGCGTACTCCTGCCCGATCACATAGTCATCGAGATGAGCGCGGATCTGATGAGGGGTCGGCAGCTCGTTACCATCGCGCTTGGGAGAGATCTCGCGGATCTCCTCGCGGATGATGTCGTTGCACAGCTCGACACACTCATCACATATGTAGACGGAAGGGCCAGCGATCAGCTTACGCACTTCATGCTGGCTTTTGCCGCAAAAAGAGCAGTAGAGCAGCTTATCACCCTCACCCTTGCGTTTTTCTGTCATTCAGCAACCTCGTTTTATCAATAGAGGATGGATCGGCCTGTTGAGTTTACAACAGACCGGGACACCCTGCTCAGCCGCGCTGAGTCAAGACACCGTCGACCAGACCGTAAGCGACTGCCTGCTCGGCAGACATGAAGTTGTCGCGGTCGGTGTCGCGTTCGATGGTAGCCATATCCTGACCGGTATGGAAAGCCAAACGCTCGTTCAGGGTATTTTTGATCTTCAGGATCTCCTGGGCGTGGATCTGGATATCAGATGCCTGGCCCTGGAAACCGCCCAGCGGCTGGTGGATCATCACGCGGGCATTGGGCAGGCAGAAACGCTTGCCCTTGGCACCGCCAGCCAGAAGGAAGGCGCCCATGGAGCAGGCCTGCCCCATGCAGACGGTGCTCACGTCCGGCTTGATGAACTGCATGGTGTCATAGATGGACATGCCGGCAGTCACGGAGCCGCCCGGAGAGTTGATGTAGATGTAGATATCCTTGTCCGGATTCTCGGACTCGAGGAACAGCAACTGGGCAACCACCAGATTGGCCATGTGATCTTCAACCTGACCGGTCAGGAAGATCACCCGCTCTTTCAGCAGACGGGAGTAAATATCGTAGGAACGCTCACCCTTGGCAGTCTGTTCGACCACGATGGGGACCAGCGCATTGCTGGGAGAATCGGTCACATCGTTATAGTTCTTGTACATAAGGCATTGTCCCTAAAATAAAATGGCCCGAGTGGAGATCACACGAGCCATTATACTTAACAGTCTTGACCTTAAGTCAAATGTTCTTAGGCAGCGGCGCCAGACTTGTTGATCACTTCGTCAAAGGCAACTTCTTTTTCGGTCACTTGCGCTTTGGAGAGGATCAGGTCGATAGCTTGATCTTCGATGGCCAGGTTACGAACGCCGTTCAGCATCTGTTCGTTCTTTTGGTAGTACTCGATCACTTCTTTCGGATCTTCGTACGCAGTGGCCATGGATTCGATGATGCTGGTCACGCGAGCATCGTCAGCCTTGATTTCGTTGGTGCGGATCACGTCGCCCAGCAGCAGACCTACGCGTACACGACGCTCGGCCTGAGCCTGGAACAGCTCAGCAGGCAGCTCCGGAGCGTTGCCGCCCTGGAAACCACCGAAGCGCTGCAGAGCCTGCTGGCGCAGAGCATCGATCTCTTGCGCAACGGCAGCTTTCGGCAGATCGATTTGGTTGGCTTCAACCAGACCATTCAGAACCTGCTCTTTCACGCTGTTTTTCAGGGCTTGAGCCAGTTCGCGCTCCATGTTCTTGCGCACTTCGGCTTTCAGCTCTTCAACGGAACCGCTCTCGATGCCGAAACGCTTCACGAACTCTTCGGTCAGCTCGGGCAGGATCTGCTCTTCAACCTTGTTCAGCTTGGAAGCGAACTTGGCCGCTTTGCCTTTCAGGTTTTCAGCGTGGTAGTCAGCCGGGAAGGTCACTTCGATGGTGAACTCGTCGCCTGCTTTCTTGCCCAGGATGGCATCTTCGAAGCCCGGGATCATACGGCCGGCACCCAGTACCAGGTTGAAGCCTTCAGCCTTGCCACCTTCGAACTCTTCACCGTCGATGGAACCGACGAAGTCCATGGTCACACGCATGCCGTTGGCAGCAGCTACGTCAGCTTCAGCCCAGGTAGCGTGCTGCTTGCGCAGGGTGTCGATCATGTTGGCCAGATCTTCGTCCTTCACGGTAGCAACCGGCTTCTCAACCTTGATGCTTTCCAGACCGGCAACTTCGAACTCCGGGTACACTTCGAAAGTGGCGGTGAATTCGAAATCTTCGCCTTCTTTGATCTCTTTCGGATCCATGGTCGGCGCGCCAGCCGGGCTCAGTTTGTTTTCGATGATGGCTTTGATGAAGTTGTTCTGCATCATTTCATCGGCAACACGGGCGTGAGCCATGGCACCGAACATCTTCTTGATGATGGCAACCGGAGCCTTGCCAGGACGGAAACCGTCGATGCGACGGGTTTTGGCCAGGCCGTTCAATTCTTTGCGCACAGCGGCGTCTACGGTAGCAGCCGGTACAGTGATGGTAAGACGGCGTTCCAGACCCTGGGTTGTCTCTACAGAAACTTGCATTCTTCTACCTCGTTCAACTCAGCACTGTGTGCTGACCCTTTATTGCCTCCGGGCAAAGCCGGAGTCTTCCTGTTTATAAAGACAACAATATGTCTTTGTGATGAGAAAATATGACGCGGCATTATAGCGGCGCACTCTGGTCGAGTCGAGCCACACAACCCCCACATTGGGCGCCGCAGAGGCACAATTCGTGCAAAAGTGCTCTTTATATGGGGAGTTGCAGCCCGAACTTCAACAGGCATTGCACGATATTTTTGCGCTTGCTCACCTTTTTCTGCGCAAATTTGCCTAAAACGCCGATCTATTGGTCAATATCCGGCAACTGAATACCCGCTGCCCATAGGTGGTATCACGACCCAGGTTGTCCGGCCCGATGCATCCGGGCCAATCAATCGTTGCGTCCCCTGCCCTCCCTCGTTATGGTGGCAACCAACTTGATAAGTCTGGAGTATCCCACATGGCCTTTTTCCGCTTCTTGTTCAATCTGCTCTGGTTTGTACTGGGAGGTATCTTTATGGGCCTGGCCTGGTGGCTGGCCGGTCTGCTCTGCTTTATCTCGCTGGTCGGCATCCCCTGGGGGCGCGCCTGCTTCGTCATTGGCACCTTCACCTTCTTCCCTTTCGGCAAGCAGGCGGTCAGTCGCAAGGCGATGACGGGGCAAGGTGATATCGGCACCGGCACTCTCGGGCTGATTGGCAACATCATCTGGTTCGTGCTGATCGGGATCTGGCTGGCCATCGGCCACATTGCCTCGGCGCTGGCCTGCTTCATCACCATCGTCGGCATTCCATTTGGTATCCAGCACCTCAAACTGGCCATCATCAGTCTGGCCCCCATCGGCCAGATGATCGTGACCAATCAGGAAGCCGAATCAGGCCGCTATATCCGCTGAGCGGGTTAAAAATCGGATGGCAGGCGGTGCCTGTATTGCAAAAAAAGGGCAGACTAGGGTATGCCCTTTTTCATTGCATCCATTCGAGGCACTCCATGCTCCCCAGCCACTTTTTTGCCAATCTCGCCCGCATGAAGCTCATCTATCGCTGGCCACTGATGCGCAACATCCAACCGGAGAACATCGCCGAGCACAGCCTGCAGGTCGCCATGGTGGCCCATGCTCTGGCCATCATAAAAAACCGGCTCTTTGGCGGCACTGTGAATGCCGACCGCGCAGCAGTGATGGCGCTCTACCACGACAGCAGCGAGGTGCTGACCGGCGATCTGCCCACCCCGGTGAAATACTTCAATCCCGAGATCGCCCGCGAGTACAAAAAGATAGAGCTTGCCGCCGAACAGCGCCTGCTTGGCATGCTGCCGCCGGAACTGGTGGAGGATTTTCGCCCGCTGCTTGATTCGGCAGCCCAGGATGGCGAGCTGGCCAGACTGGTCAAGGATGCCGACACCCTCTGCGCCTATACCAAGTGTCTGGAGGAGATCAACGCCGGCAACCGGGAGTTCGAACCGGCTCGCAAACGCCTCGAGGCGATGCTGGCTGCGCGGATGAGCGAGGAGATGCGCTACTTTATCGACACCTTCGTAGCGAGCTTCTCCCTGCCGCTCGATGAGCTTAACGCCCACTAAGTCCGCTCACTACATCGACACACAGACAGAAAAACAGAAGAGCCCGCCGGTTTAACACCGGCGGGCTCTTCGTCTTTATCAGCGGATCAGATGCAGCGCATCAGTGGCCCAGCTCTCGAGACGGCACCAGACCGCTCGCCCGCCAGGCGGGATAGAGGGTCGCCACCAGACTCATCAGGATGGCCGCCCCCGTCACGATAAGCAGATCCTGCATATGCAACTCGGTCGGCAAGAAGTCGATAAAGTAGATATCCGGATTGAGGAAGCGGTGGCCAATGAGCTTCTCGATAACCCCCAGGATCTGGGTCAGCTTGCTGGAGAGCAGGCCCCCCAGCAGCGCACCGAGCAGGGCACCGGCCACGCCGTTGACCATCCCCTGAATGATGAATGTCAGCCGGATCTGGCCCGGGCTCGCCCCCATGGTCTTGAGGATAGCAATCTCGCTGCGCTTCTCGTTCACCGCCATCACCAATGTGGAGACGATATTGAAGCAGGCCACTGCCACCACCATCAGCATCACCACATACATGACGGTACGCACCATCTGGATGTCCTGATAGAGGTAGCCCTGACTGTTCATCCAGCTGCGGATATAGACGTGATGGGGGAACTGCTGCGCCGCGGCGATCGTAATATTTTGTGCATTAAGCACATCGCTCACCCGCAGGCTGAAGCCCTCCACATCGCTGCCCATGCCGGTGATCGCTTGCGCATCGGTCAGGTGCATGAAACCGAGCAGGCCATCGAGCTGGCCGCCGATCTCCAGCAACCCGACCACGGTCAGGGTTTCCCGGCGGGGATTCTTGATCCCCGTCTGAT
Organism: Aeromonas sp. SER; assembly: GCF_038739615.1. Taxonomy (NCBI): domain Bacteria; kingdom Pseudomonadati; phylum Pseudomonadota; class Gammaproteobacteria; order Aeromonadales; family Aeromonadaceae; genus Aeromonas; species Aeromonas sp. SER. The sequence continues at coordinate 9,214 of NZ_JBCGFC010000029.1, forward strand.
CGCCCCCTTGCGGCAACAACAGAGCAAGGGTGTCGCCAACCTTCACCCCCAGCTTGTCGGCGATGGTCTTGCCGAGGATCACCCCCCGCTCGCCGGGCTGCAGCTCACGCAGGCCACGGCCCGTCATGTATTTGCCGGCATCGGAGAGATTGGCTTCCAGATCGGGCAGCACGGCACGCAGCTGAACCCCCTTGAGGGCGGAGCCGTGCTCCAGCAAGCCGTTGAGACGAATGACGGGGGCGGCAGCTTCCACCCCGGGCTGCGCCAGCAGGTAGTCGCGCAGACGGGGCCAATCCGGCAGCGGCCGCTCGACAGCGTCCAGCTCCCCTTGCGGCACCACGGAGAGCACCCGGTCTTTCAGTTCACGCTCGAAGCCGTTCATGGCGGAGAGGCCCAAAATCAGCGCCATCACCCCAAGGGCGATACCGATCAGGGAAGAGGCAGAGATAAAGGCGATAAACCCGTTGCGACGACGGGAGCGGCTATAGCGCAGGCCCAGAAAAAGGGGCAGCGGTTTGAACATCAGGCAACCTCCGCCATCACGCCGCTCACCAGCGTGACCCGGCGATGGAGCTTGGCCGCCAGACTCAGATCGTGGGTGACCACCACAAACGCAGTGCCCAGCTCACGGTTGAGCTCGCACAGCAGCTCGTAGACGGCGGTAGCGCTGGCGTGATCCAGATTACCGGTCGGCTCGTCCGCCAGCACCAGACTCGGTTCGTTGACCAGCGCACGGGCAATCGCCACCCGCTGGCGCTCACCACCGGAGAGCTCGGACGGTCTGTGGTTGAGACGGTGGGAGAGCCCTACCCGCCCCAGCATCCGGGTCGCCTTCTCGGTAGCGACCGCTACCGATTCACCGGCAATGAGCAGCGGCATGGCCGCATTTTCCAGTGCACTGAACTCGGAGAGCAGGTGGTGGAACTGATAGACGAAACCCAGCTCCTGATTGCGAAAACGGGCCTGGGTACGGCTATCCCAGTGGTGAATATCCTCCCCCTTGAACAGCACGGCGCCGCTGGAGGGGTTATCGAGTGCCCCCATCAGGTGCAGCAGGGTGGTCTTGCCGGAGCCCGAGCTCCCCACCACCGCCAGCATCTCGCCTGGTGCGACGCTCAAATCGATCCCCTTGAGTACCTGGGTCTCCAGCTCGCCCTCTTTGTAGACATGGTTGAGGGCCTGGCAACGCAGCAGAGGCTCACGGGATACGGCTTCATTCATAAAGGGGGCTCCACTTGCTCCAGTAATTGCACCAGAGGTAACAACAGAAGATGAATTATTCATAACGCAGCGCCTCCGCCGGCTTCACGCGCGCCGCGCGGGCTGCTGGATAAAGGGTAGCGCTGAAGCTGAGCAGCACTGCGCCCAGCAAAATGGTGACGACCTGAGCTGGCTCGACGATGACCGGCAAGCCGCTACCACCCGCAGCCATATAGAGGTTGAGCCCCACCGCATTGAGCAGCGGGTTGAGACCCAGGGTCAGGCCAAGCCCCGCCAGCCCACCAAACAGGGAGCCAATCACCCCGCTGGAGGCGCCGAGCACCATGAAGATTTTGACAATCCCCGACTCGCTCATGCCCATGGTGCGAAGGATGGCTACTTCGCCCTCCTTGTCCGTCACCACCATCACCAGCGCGGAGAGGATGTTGAAGGTCGCAACGGCGATGATCAGTACCAGCATCAGCCCCATCATCCGTTTCTCCATGGCGACCGCCTGGAACAGCTCGCCCCGCTCACGGCGCCAATCCTGCCACAGCAGCCCATCGGGCAGCGGCGTCTTGATCACTTGATCAGCGGCAAACGGATCATCGAGCCAGAGGCGAATGCCACCGACGGTTTCTGTCGGCAGCCGCAGCAGACGCTGGGCATCCCCCAGCGCAATGAACGCAATCTGGTTATCCACATCGGCACCGACCCCGAAGATACCGGAGACGGTAAAGAGGCGCTGGGCCGGCACCCGGCCAAAGGGGGTAAAGCGGGAGCCTTCGGTCAGGATCAGACGAACCTGATCGCCGATGGTGACATTGAGGCGACGCGCCACCCCCTGCCCCAACACGATGCGGTAGTGACCGGCCTGCAAGGTATCGAGGCGCCCCCCCAGCATCTGGGAGTGCAGGATGTCATCCTTGGGCCAGAGGGCGGGATCGATCCCCTGCACGCTGACGCCGGTGAGCTGACCGGGGCTTTGCAGCATCCCTTCGCTGTCGAGCATGGGGGCCGTGGCCACCACATGAGGCAGCTTGGCCAGGTCCGGCATCCCTTGCGGCGCGACATCAATGCGGCCAGCCTCGTTGGTGACCACCACATGGGGGATCACCCCGAGGATGCGCCCCTTGAGCTGGCCTTCGAAACCGTTCATCACCGAAATGACCACCATCAGGGCCGCAACCCCGATAGCAATGCCGAAGGTGGAGAACAGGGAGATAAATGAGACGAAGCGGTTGCTGCGCTTCGAGCCTGCATAACGCAGGCCGATGGCCAGCGAAAGGGGCTGAAAAAGTCCGGTCTTCAAGGATATCTACGTTGCCAACAAAATAAGATACCGGATAATAAAGGGAAACCGTCCATGACAACAAGGGATAGCCTCCATGCAGGAACAGTTCTTCAGCGTTACTCATGCCATGCCGGTCAATGTGATCCCCATGCCGGCAGATTTCCATCTCCCTTCGCTCACGGAGCTGGACGCTGAGCTGCCGGAGCCTTTTCGCATCTCCTCGGCCATCACCTCCATCGACATGGTGACCAGCCGGCTGCTGCGCAATCAGAACGAATCGATGCACGACCTGGTCGAGATCGTCAATCAGCAGTCGCGCAAGATCGACATGATCATGGGCTATGTGCTCTCCATGCAGGATCACCCCGAGCAGCGCTTCCACACCCTGCGCTTTGGCGCTGGCGAGCTCACCTACCTGCACCCCTATCATGGCCACGGGGATGCGCCGCATCCGCACCAGATAGTGCGCCTCAAGATCTTCCTGCGCGAAGAGGCCGCCGCCATCTACTGCTATGGCCAGGTCAGGGAGGTCACCCCGGGCGAGCATGGCACTCATGTGGTGCTCGACTATGTACGGATCCGTGAAGATGACCGTGAACTGCTGGTACGCGCCAGCCTCCATGTGCAATCCAAACAGCTCAAACTGCGTGCCCAAGAGCGCCAACAACGTTAAAAGAATCGAACGATGCCAATGACACTCCCCGCCTTGCCCGCCAAAGCGGGCCAAAAGATCACGCTCGGCCAACTGGTCGGCAGCAGCCTCTCGCTCATCGCTGCTCGCCTCATTACACAAAACAAGGGGCCCGTGCTGCTGCTCACCGCAGACACCCCGAGTGCCCTGCGCCTCGAGCAGGAACTCCAATACCTGCTTGCCGACAAGGGCTGCCCGGTACTGCTGTTCCCGGATTGGGAGACGCTGCCCTACGACACCTTTTCCCCCCATCAGGACATCATCTCCCAGCGGCTCGAGACTCTCTACAAGCTGCCGCAGATGAGCAGCGGCGTACTGATCGTCCCCGTCTCGACCCTGATGCTACGTTGTGCACCGCGCGCCTATCTCGACAAATACAGCCTGATGGTGAAAAGCGGCCAGCGTCTCAACCTGCAACAGCTGCGCGGGCGCCTCGCCGAAGCGGGTTACGTGGCGGTGGATCAGGTGCTGGAGCACGGCGAGTTTGCCGCCCGCGGCTCCCTGCTCGATCTCTTTCCCATGGGCAGCAGCAGCCCCTATCGCATCGACTTCTTCGACGATGAAGTGGACTCCATCCGTCCATTTGATCCGGAAACCCAACGCTCCAGCGAGCCGGTCAAGAGCGTCAGCCTGCTGCCAGCCCGGGAGTTTCCGACCGATGAGGGGGCCATCGAGCTGTTTCGCGGCCACTATCGTGAGCAGTTCGAGATCTCCCGCGCCGAGGGCTCCGTCTATCAGGAGGTGAGCAAGGGGCGCTGGCCTGCCGGCATCGAGTATTATCTGCCGCTCTTCTTCGACCAGACTGCCTGCCTGTTTGACTACCTGCCGGCAGAGACCCTGCTGCTCACCGTGGGGGATATCTACCCCGCCGCCCAGCGCTTCTGGAACGACATCGAGCAACGCTACGAGGACAGGCGCTGGGACAATACCCGTCCCCTGCTCCCCCCGGCCCAGCTCTACCTGCCGGTGGAGCAGCTGTTTGCCGCTCTTGGCCACTACGGCGCCGTCAGGTTGCAGGAGGGGCCGACTGCCGGCGATGCGGGGCAACACGATATGCCGGCCAGCACGCTGCCGGATCTGCAACTCGACCACAGCAAGGAGCAGCCGCTGCTGGCGCTCAACCAGTTCCTTCAAGGCTTTGCCGGGCGCACCCTGTTTGCGGTGGAGTCCGAGGGTCGGCGTGAAGTGCTGGGCGAGCTGCTGGCGCGCATCGCGCTGCAACCCAAGGAGTTCCCCTCCCTCGACGCCTTTATGGCGAGCCAGGATCGCCACGGCCTGCTGGTTGCCCCGCTCGAACGCGGTTTCCTGTGGCAGGAAGCCGGAGCTGATGCCAGTAATCAGCCACTGGCCCTGATCACCGAAACCGAGCTGCTGGGTGGCAAGGTTCGCAGCAAGCGGGCACGGGAGAAGAGCAAAAACTTAAGCTCTGATGCGGTGATCAGAAACCTGGGCGAGCTGACCCAGGGCCAGCCGGTGGTGCACCTCGATCACGGGGTCGGCCGCTATCTGGGTCTTGAAACCATCGACGCCGGTGGCCTGCCCACCGAGTTTTTGACTCTCGAATATGCCGGCGGCGACAAGCTGTTCGTGCCGGTTACCAGTTTGCACCTTATCAGCCGCTACACCGGCTCTGACAACCCGCCCAGCCACAAGCTCGGCGGCGAGGCCTGGAGCAAGGCGCGGCGCAAGGCGGCGGAAAAAGTGCGCGACGTGGCGGCAGAACTGCTCGATGTCTACGCCCACCGCGCCGCTCGCGCCGGCTTTGCCTTCAAACACGACCGCGAAGCCTATCGCCAGTTTGCCGCCGGCTTCCCGTTCGAGGAGACCGAGGATCAGCTCAACGCCATCAATGCGGTGCTGGGGGACATGTGTCAGGCCAAGAGCATGGATCGGCTGGTGTGCGGCGACGTGGGCTTTGGCAAGACCGAGGTGGCGATGCGGGCGGCGTTTGTGGCCGTCCATGGCGGCAAACAGGTCGCCGTGCTGGTGCCCACAACCCTGCTCGCCCAGCAGCACTACGACAACTTCCGCGACCGCTTCGCCAACTGGCCAGTGCGGGTCGAGGTGCTGAGCCGCTTCCGCTCTGCCAAGGAGCAAAACAGCGTCATGCAGGAGCTGGCCGAGGGCAAGGTGGATATCATCATCGGCACCCACAAGCTGCTCGGCTCCGAACTCACCTTCAAGGATCTGGGGCTGCTCATCGTCGATGAGGAGCACAGATTCGGGGTACGCCAGAAGGAGAAGATCAAGGCGCTGCGGGCCGACGTGGACATCCTCACCCTCACCGCCACCCCCATTCCGCGCACCCTCAACATGGCGATGTCGGGCATGCGGGATCTCTCCATCATCGCCACCCCGCCCGCCAAGCGGCTCGCCATCAAGACCTTTGTCCGCCAGCACGAACCGGCAGTGGTGCGCGAAGCGGTGCTGCGGGAATTGAAGCGTGGCGGGCAGGTCTACTACCTGCACAACGACGTGGAGAGTATCGAGAAGCGCGCCGCCGATCTTGCCGAACTGGTACCGGAGGCGCGCATCGGCATCGCCCACGGCCAGATGCGCGAGCGCGAGCTTGAGCGAGTGATGTCGGACTTCTACCACCAGCGCTTCAACCTCTTGGTCTGCACCACCATCATCGAGACCGGCATCGACGTGCCGAGCGCCAACACCATCATCATGGATCGGGCGGATCACCTTGGTCTGGCCCAGCTGCACCAGCTGCGGGGCCGGGTTGGCCGCTCCCACCACCAAGCTTATGCCTACCTGCTCACCCCCCATCCCAAGCTGATGACCAAGGATGCGGCCAAGCGGCTGGAGGCGATCGCCTCGCTTGAAGATCTCGGCGCCGGCTTTGCGCTGGCCACCCACGATCTGGAGATCCGCGGCGCGGGAGAGCTGCTCGGCGACGATCAGAGCGGTCAGATCGAATCGGTCGGTTTCACCCTCTACATGGAGATGCTGGAGCAGGCGGTCGAGGCGCTGAAATCGGGCAAGGAGCCATCGCTCGAGCAGCTGATGAGCCAACACACCGAGGTGGAGCTGCGCCTGCCGGCGCTCTTGCCGGACGACTACATCCCGGACGTCAACATGCGCCTCTCCATGTACAAGCGGATTGCGAGCGCGGCGGACGAGCAGGAGCTGCGCGAGCTGAAAGTGGAGCTGATCGACCGTTTCGGCCTGTTGCCGGAGGCAACCAAAACCCTGCTGGAGCTGGCCGCCTTCCGTCAGCGCGCTACCGCCCTTGGCATTCGCCGGGTGGAGATGAGCGAGCGCGGTGGCTATCTCGACTTCACTCAGGAGACCAAGGTCAATCCGACCTATCTGGTCAAGCTCCTCTCCGAGCAGCCGCGCATCTACAAGATGGACGGGCCGACCCGGCTGCGCTTCCAGGTGCCGACTCAGGACAGGGCCATGCGCCTCAAGCTGGTGGATGGCTTGCTGGCGGATCTGGCCAGTCACAGCCAGTAACGGCTGCGAACGCCAAAATGAAACGGGAGCCGCAAGGGCTCCCGTTTTTTATTCACTCACGATAAATCAGAGAATTACCCCTGACTGGCCGGATCCTCGTGGGAGGAGAATTCGCGCATAAAGGCCTCTGCCCGCTCCACCATCTTGGTCGAACCGACGAAGTAGGGGGTGCGCTGGTGCAGCGCGGTGGGCTGGATATCCATGATGCGGTTGAAGCCGTCAGAGGCCTTACCGCCTGCCTGCTCCACCAGAAACGCCATCGGATTGCACTCATAGAGCAGGCGCAACTTGCCGTTCGGCGAGTTGGTGCCAGACGGATAGATGTAGATGCCACCCTTGAGCAGGTTGCGATGGAAATCGGAAACCAGCGAGCCGATATAGCGGGAGGTGTAGGGTCTGTGGGTCGCTTCATCCCGCTCCTGGCAATATTTGAGGTACTTCTTCACCCCGTCCGGGAACTTGATGTAGTTGCCCTCGTTGATGGAGTAGATCTTGCCCTCCTCCGGAATGCGAATGTTTTCGTGGGAGAGGCAGAAGCAGCCGATGGAAGGGTCATAGGTAAAGCCGTTGACGCCAAAACCGGTGGTGTAGACCAGCATGGTGGAGGAGCCGTAAACCACGTAACCGGCCGCGACCTGACGGTTGCCCGGCTGCAGGAAATCCTCGAGAGTGACGGGGGAGCCCTGCGGACTGACCCGGCGATAGATGGAGAAGATGGTCCCGACCGAGACGTTGACGTCGATATTGGAAGAGCCGTCGAGGGGATCTATCAGCACCACGTATTTGGAATTTTTGGAAAGCGGCGAGTCAAAAGCGACGAAGTCCTCCTCTTCCTCGGAGGCCATGCCGCACACCTCGCCGCGCGCCTCCAGCGCCGCCTTGAAGCGCTCGTTGGCGTAGACGTCCAGCTTCTGCTGCACCTCGCCCTGCACGTTTTCAGCCCCCATGGAGCCGATGATATCGGCCAGCCCGGCCTTGTTGATCTCCCGGTTCACCACCTTGGCGGCAAGGCGGATTGAGCTCAGCAGCGAGGTCAGTTCGCCGGTCGCGGTAGGGTAATCAGCCTGCTTTTTGACGATGAACTCGCCCATGGTGATCATGTTTCGCATTTTTGGTCCTTTAAGAGCGTTTCCGTTGGCGTTGAAAACGTTTGCAAGCATCGACAAAAAAAGAGCCGATCCTCGGCCGTGTTGTTTTGTAACTTAATGTAACGTCTGTTTTTTGTTTTTGCAGCGAATTAAGCGGGCTAATAAAACGACGATTTGAATCTGATTTGTACTCGAATCAGCCACAAAAAGGGGGCCATACGGTAACTTTCAGCCCCTTATTTTGCGCCAAAAAACGGTGCCGAACAGCGACCTTACTGACATTTCCCCCTCTTTGGTCTGTCGTTTCGCCCACCAGATACGGGTGGCCTCTCCCCTATTGAGTTCCAAACGCCAATCGCGCACACTCGTTTTCCGTTGGAAGCAAAAACATAAGGATTATCAATGAACAAGACTATCATTGCCGGCACGGTAGCCGGATTGCTCTCCCTGCCCGTCTGGGCTGCCGAAGTGCCGGCCGGCACCAAGCTGCTCCCACCGGAGCAACAGACCTTTGTCACCAATATCGGCACCGAACCCACCACCATAGATCCGCAACTGGTGGAAGAGAGTGCTGGCAGCGCCGTCGTCAACGATCTGTTCGAAGGTCTCTATGTGCTGGATGCCAGCGGCAAGACCCAGCCTGCTGGCGCACTCAGCTATGAGCTCGACAGTACCGGCACCGTCTACACCTTCAAGCTGAGACCGGAGGCCAAATGGTCGAACGGCGAGCCGGTCACTGCCGCCGACTATGTCTACGGTTGGCAACGGGCGGCCAATCCCAAGACCGCCTCCAACTACGCCTGGTTTATCGAATTGATGGGTATCGCCAATGCCAGCGAGGTGATTCAGGGCAAGAAGAGCCCCGATGCATTGGGGGTCAAGGCGCTGGATGAACATACCCTGCAGGTGACCCTGAAAAACCCGGTTCCCTTCTTCCTGAAGACGCTGGCGCACTACACCACATTCCCGGCCCCCAAAGCCACCATCGAGAAATATGGCAAGGAGTGGGTCAAGCCCGGCAATATCGTCTCCAACGGCGCCTTTGTGCTCAAGGAGTGGACCCCCAACGAGCGGCTGACCGCCGAGCGCAACCCGCACTACTGGGACAACCGGCACACAGTGCTGAACAAGGTGATCTATCTGGAGGTGGTGTCGGAGACCTCCGCCTACAACCGCTACCGTACCGGCGAGTTGCACTACACCACCTATCCGCTGGAGCAGTACCAGCACATCAAGAGCCAGAGTCCGGAGGAGCTGGTCAGCGCCCCCATGCTGGCCACCTACCACTACGTATTCAACATACAGCGCAAACCGTTCGACAACCCGAAAGTGCGCAAGGCACTGTCGCTGGCTATCGATCGGGAGACCATCACCGACAAGATCCTGGGTCAGGGGCAACTGCCCGCCTTCAGCCTGACCCCACCGAGCGTGGATGGCTTTGATCTGAAAAAACCGGCCAGCCAGCTGCAGAGCAAAGAGGAGCGGATCAAGCAGGCCAAGGCGCTGCTCGCCGAAGCGGGTTATGGCCCCGGCAAGCCGCTTGATGTGGATATCCTCTACAACACCAACGAGAGCCACAGGAAGATCGCCTTGGCCATCTCCTCCATGTGGAAACACAATCTGGGGGTCACCGCCACCCTCAACAACATGGAGTGGAAGACCATGGTCTCCACCCTCAACGAGGGGGATTTCGGGGTGAGCCGCTACTCGTGGAATGGTGACTACAACGATGCCTCTACCTTCCTCGACATCCTGACCTCCAGCAGCAGCGCCAACAGCGGTCGCTGGTTCAACAAGGAGTACGACGCCCTGCTGGCCAAGGCTCACGATGCGCAGAATGCTGACGAACGCAATCGGCTCTATCAGCAGGCAGAAGCGCTGATCGATGCCGAGGCGCCCATCGCCCCTGTCTACTTCTACGTCAAGTCACGCCTGCTCAAGCCTTTCGTCAAGGGTTACCCCTATCAGAACCCGCAAGATATCGTCTACAGCCGCGATCTCTATCTGGTTGCCCCGTAGCGCTGATCAGTAGTGCTCTGACCATAAAGAGCCGCCATCAAAAAAGCGCCTGCATTACTGCAGGCGCTTTCATTTTCGCTCTGGCGATAAGCACCATCACTCATCCTGACAGACAGCCATCTCCTGCCGGGCACGGCGTCTCAATACCACCGGCTGCACCAGCAGCTGGGCCAGCAGCACCCCGAGCAGGGTCAGGCCACCGCCGATGAGATGGTAAGCGGTCAGCCGCTCCCCGAGCAGTGAGATGGCAAGCCCTGCCGTCATCACCGGCAACAGGTTCATAAAGATTGCAGTGCGGTTGGCACCGATCAGGGTGATCCCCTGCATCCAGAGCCAGGGGCAGAGCGCCGATGCGGGGATCCCCG
>NZ_JBCGFC010000030.1:0-18413 GCF_038739615.1 Aeromonas sp. SER
GCTCACGCTCTTCCGGTGCCTTGTCGATCTGGTCGAAGGCGAAAGCTTTACCACCGAAGTGCTTGGCCAGCACGTTGGTGATAGCTGCAGTCAGGGTGGTTTTACCGTGGTCAACGTGGCCGATGGTGCCGACGTTTACGTGCGGTTTATTACGCTCAAATTTTTCTTTAGACACGACGTAGTCCTTCTAGGTTAAACCCGCCTACCGTCGTAGGCGGGGAATCTTAAATTACTTGGATTTGCGCTCTTCGATCACGGCTTGTGCAACGTTGGTCGGTGCATCGTGATACTTGGCGAATTCCATGGCGTAGGAAGCACGACCTTGGGTAGCGGAACGCAGTGCAGTTGCATAACCGAACATTTCGGCCAGCGGCACCAGAGCACGTACGATCTTGCCGGACGGGCCATCTTCCATACCTTCGATCAGGCCACGACGACGGTTCAGGTCACCGATAACGTCGCCCATGTAATCTTCCGGAGTTTCAACTTCTACTTTCATGATCGGTTCGAGCAGAACCGGGTTGGCTTTCATGAAGCCAGCCTTAAAGGCCATGGAAGCAGCGATTTTGAACGCCAGTTCGGAAGAGTCGACATCGTGGTAGGAACCGAAGTGCAGACGCACACCCAGATCCATAACCGGGTAACCAGCCAGCGGGCCAGATTTGAGCTGCTCGCGGATACCTTTATCAACACCCGGGATGAATTCGCCAGGAATGACACCGCCCTTGATGTCGTTGACGAATTCGTAGGCTTTGCCTTCTTCCAGCGGGTACATGTCGATCACAACGTGACCGTACTGACCGCGACCACCAGACTGCTTGGCATGTTTGCCTTCGATGTCTTTAACGGCGGTACGGATGGTTTCACGGTAGGCAACCTGCGGCTTACCTACGTTCGCTTCTACCTTGAACTCGCGACGCATACGGTCAACGATGATGTCCAGGTGCAGCTCACCCATACCGGCGATGATGGTTTGACCTGACTCTTCGTCAGTCCATACGCGGAAGGACGGATCTTCCTGAGCCAGACGGCCCAGAGCCAGACCCATCTTCTCTTGGTCAGCCTTGGTTTTCGGCTCAACCGCGATAGAAATTACCGGCTCCGGGAATTCCATACGCTCGAGGATGATCGGTGCGTTCGGGTCACACAGGGTGTCACCAGTGGTCACGTCTTTCAGACCGATAGCAGCAGCGATGTCACCAGCGCGTACTTCTTTGATCTCTTCACGCTTGTTGGCATGCATCTGAACGATACGACCAAAACGCTCGCGCTTGTCCTTGACGGAGTTCAGCACGGTGTCACCGGAGTTGATTACGCCAGAGTAGACACGGAAGAAGGTCAGGTTACCAACGAACGGGTCGGTAGCGATCTTGAACGCCAGAGCTGAGAACGGCTCGTCATCGGAAGCGTGACGCTCGTCTTTGGTCTCGCCGTCCATTTTCAGGCCGTCGATAGCAGCAACGTCGGTCGGCGCCGGCAGATACTCGATCACGGCATCCAGCATTGCCTGTACGCCCTTGTTCTTGAATGCGGAGCCACAGGTTACCAGGATGATCTCGTTGTTCAGCACACGCTGACGCAGAGCACCTTTGATCTCTTCCTCGGTCAGCTCTTCGCCGCCCAGGTATTTTTCCATCAGGTCTTCAGACGCTTCAGCAGCGGCTTCAACCAGATTCATGCGCATTTCTTGCGCCTGTTCCAGCAGCTCGGCCGGGACGTCTTCGTAATCGAAGGATACGCCCTGATCAGCTTCATTCCAGTTGATGGCTTTCATCTTGACCAGGTCAACAACGCCCTTGAAGTTCTCTTCAGAGCCGATGTTCAGCTGAAGGGGAACCGGAACGCCTTTCAGACGGGTCTTGATGTGCTCAACGCAACGCAGGAAGTTGGCACCGGTACGGTCCATCTTGTTGACGAACGCGATACGGGGAACCTTGTACTTGTTAGCCTGACGCCATACGGTTTCAGACTGTGGCTGTACGCCACCTACGGCACAGTACACCATCACGGCACCGTCCAGAACACGCATTGAACGCTCTACTTCGATAGTAAAGTCAACGTGGCCGGGGGTATCGATGATGTTGATACGGTGCGGTTGGAACTGTTTACCCATACCGGACCAGAAAGCGGTGGTCGCGGCGGAGGTGATGGTGATACCACGCTCTTGTTCCTGTTCCATCCAGTCCATGGTGGCAGCGCCATCGTGAACTTCACCGATCTTGTGACTTACACCGGTGTAAAACAGTACGCGCTCGGTAGTAGTAGTCTTACCGGCGTCAATGTGAGCGGAGATACCGATATTACGATAACGCTCAATGGGGGTTGTACGAGCCATTGTCATCCTCTTACTAAGGCGCTTGTCCCTAGATAATTAAAGGTGCGCAGAGCCAAAAGACCCTGCGCAAGCGGATTACCAGCGGAAGTGAGCGAAGGCTTTGTTCGCTTCAGCCATACGGTGAACGTCTTCACGTTTCTTGACAGACGAACCCTTATTGTCAGCGGCATCCAGCAGCTCGCCAGCCAGACGCTGAGCCATTGATTTTTCACCACGTTTACGAGCGGCATCAACCAACCAGCGCATTGCCAGAGCATTGCGACGTACCGGACGAACTTCTACCGGCACCTGATAGGTTGCACCACCGACGCGACGAGATTTAACCTCGACCGCCGGACGAATGTTATCCAGAGCTTCTTCGAATACGGCCAGGTGCTCTTTGCCAGATTTGGTGGCAATGATGTCCAGGGCGCCATAAACAATGGCTTCTGCAACAGATTTCTTACCGTCAACCATTACTACGTTGACAAATTTAGCCAGCAGCTCTGATCCGAACTTGGGATCTGGCAGGATTTTACGCTGACCAACAACACGACGTCTTGGCATTTCAAATTCTCCGTAACTTCAGGGATTACCCAAAACTAGAAAGCTATCTAACTAGAAACGAATTAACGTTTGGCCTTACTTAACGGAGAACCATTAAGCTTTAGGACGCTTCACGCCATACTTGGAGCGAGCCTGCTTACGGTCTTTAACACCGGCACAGTCCAACGCACCACGAACGGTGTGATAACGAACACCTGGCAAGTCTTTTACACGACCGCCACGGATCAGAACAACAGAGTGCTCTTGCAGGTTGTGACCTTCACCACCGATGTAGGAGGTGACTTCGAAGCCGTTGGTCAGACGTACACGGCACACTTTACGCAGTGCAGAGTTAGGCTTCTTCGGGGTGGTGGTATATACACGAGTGCATACGCCACGCTTCTGAGGGCACGCTTCCAGCGCCGGCACGTTGCTTTTCACAACGAGCTTGATGCGTGGCTTGCGAACCAACTGGTTAATAGTTGCCATCAAAAGGCTCCTGATAATGACTTCATAAACGTGTGGAAAATCCTCCCCGCATATACGGGGACGCGAAATTTTATGCCCTGTTGTCTGGGGAGTCAAGATTTATACAGTTTGTGACATGGAAGGGCAAATCGGATCCGCATGGATTTTCCATAATTCGTTGAATTAACGTAAAAATATGGCAATCAGCCAGCCCAGGTTCTGGGGGAGCCTTTTTGTGCAATCAGCTCGACCAGACCGGCCATATCCAGCAAATCGCCCACTTGATGACGCAAACCACGCGCCTGCAGATCCTCGGTCATGACGTGTAGCGGGATCCCGGCCAGCTGTTCGCCCCACTGGGGCGCACAGGCCGCAATGACGGCATCCTGCATCAGCACCAGTTCATCGCCAGATTGCAGGTATGAGAGCGCCTGAGCCAGTGCCTGGCTCTGGAAAGGGGAATTCAAGATCAGATGCAACATGGGGACCTCAGAAGCTGATGTGTGTCGCGCACTGTGACCACCGGCTGGCCATCTCGGCCCGCGACAGGATTTCGACCGGGATCAGCAGATCCTCGACCGTCACACCGCGCTCGGCCAGCGAGTCGGCACAGACGTACACCTCCTCGATGTCATAGAGCTCGAGCATCTTGAAGGTTGGCGCATAGTGGCGCTGCAAAATGGCAGCAGGCTGCTGCTCCTTGAGCAGTTGCAGCACGCCATCCCCAATCAGGAAGAGGGCCAGCTCATCGGTCATGGCCGAGGTGGCCAGCAGGGCGTCCAGTCCTTCCCGACCAGCGGCATGGCCATGGGGACCACGACTGCAGATAAAGGCGATTTTCTTGCTCATGACTCCCCCTAAAACTGAACCAGCCGATCGGCGGTCAGGGCAGCTTCGGCCAGCTGGCCAAGCCCGCTCAGGCAAAATGGCGCTTGCAGATTAAAGTGGGCCTGCCCTGCCCCTTTGGCCTCCTGCTCATCGACCACCCCGCGTCGCATGGCGGCCGCAACACAGACATCGATACGGATCCCCTGCTCCTCTGCCAGCTCTCGCCACAGGCGCACCAGGTCGGTCTCATCGGAGGCGGGAAGATGCAGACCGTTGCCGTTGCAGACCCCCTCCTGATAGAAGAAGAGGTGAGAGAGGGTATGACCCTGAGCCAACAGGCTGCGGGCAAAGCGATAGGCGGTGCTGGCGGACTGGGTGCCATAGGCAGGCCCGGTCACCAGCAGGGCAAAACTCAGACTCATAACAAGGCTCCTGTGCTGATGCCTGTCCATTTTACGCCAAAAACAAAAAAGCCCCTGCCATGAGGGGCTTTTTAGCAGTTGCCGATCAGAGATGGGCGATGGCCTCGACCTCGACCAGCACATCTTTGGGCAGACGGGCAACTTCCACGCAGGAGCGAGCCGGTGCGGCATCACCAAAGTAACGGGCATAGACCTGATTGAAGGCTACGAAGTCGTTCATATCACTCAGGAAGCAGGTGGTTTTCACTACCTTGCCAGCATCGGCACCGGCAGCCTGCAATACGGCGATCAGGTTCTTCATTACCTGCTCGGCCTGAGCTTCGATGCCACCGGCAACGATCTCCATGGTGGCAGGATCAAGCGGGATCTGCCCGGAGGTGAAGATCATCTCGCCTACCTTGGTCGCCTGAACATAAGGACCAATGGCGGCAGGCGCCTTGTCGGTTGCAATCACTTCTTTAGCCATTCATCTATCCCCTTATGGAATTGAGTTACTCGTTTTCGTCTTCACCCTGCTTGCGCTGTCGGATGTAGAGATAAACGGTATGTTTCGAAATATTGAGTTTGTCCGCCACCATGTTGATGGAGTCCTTGATGTCAAAAATACCCTTCTCGAACAATTGGGTGACGATGAAGCGGTTTTTGGCATTGTTGGCCACAGTGGGATCGCGGTTGATCTCGTCGATGGTGTTGTCCACGGTCTGGGCAACAAGCTCTTCGACACTGTTGGCAAAGGTCTCTGGTGACTGGCGCGCCGCCTGCTGGGGCGTCGGGAAAAATTCGGCCACGAACTCGTGGAAAGGTGCATTGATATGCAGGTTGATGCAGATAAGACCGATCACCTGGCGTTCACTGTTCCTGATGGCGATGGTGCTCGACTTCATCAGGGCGCCGGTGCGGCTGCGAGCAAAATAGCTCTGGGTGTAATCCTGGCCGGTGCTCTCGATGTCCTTGAGCATCCGCAGTGCCAGATCGGTGATGGGCGCCCCGAGGGTGCGTCCGGTGTTAAAGCCGTTGGCGATCTTGATCACCGACTCGTGCAGATTTTCCAGGGAGTGGAGCACCACTTCACAATGCTTGCCGAACAATTCGGCCAAGCCGTCGATGAGCCCATCGTATGAGCGCAACAATTCCCTGTCTTCATCTGTAAAAGTGCGGCTGATCAGCTGTTCTTCGGGAAGCATGGCTTCCTCGATACCGACAGTCATGTTCTACCCCTGTAATAACCATTCAACTTTGCCGAGTGTCAAATCGCAGGAGAGCAAAGTCAACTTTTTTTGATTTTTTACTCTACAACTTTGCTCTGGATCATCCTGAAACCCGCGTGGCGTCAGCCTTTGCCGATCAAATGGCCAACAAAAAGGGCTCCTTGAAGGAGCCCTTTTTAATCACGGTTGACGAGTTACTCTTCGTCGAAGCTACCGGCAGCGTTCAGCAGATCCGCCAGGTTCTGCTCAGCTTCATCTGCGGTCACCTGCGGGGTGCCAACAGCACGAGCTGCAGCAGCACGCTGGTTGATCCGGCTGTGGTGGTAGGCAAAGCCGGTACCAGCCGGGATCAGACGACCCACGATGACGTTCTCTTTCAGGCCACGCAGTTCGTCACGCTTGCCACCAACGGCGGCTTCGGTCAGAACGCGAGTAGTTTCCTGGAAGGAAGCCGCGGAGATGAAGGACTCGGTGCTCAGAGATGCCTTGGTAATACCCATCAGAACATGACGGTAGGTCGCAGGGGTCTTGCCCTCGGCAACCAGCTTACGGTTGGCAATCTTCACGCGAGCCACTTCAACCTGTTCGCCTTCGATCAGATCGGTGTCGCCAGCAGTCAGGATCTCGCACTTACGCAGCATCTGACGAACGATGACTTCGATGTGCTTATCGTTGATCTTAACGCCTTGCAGACGGTAAACGTCCTGCACTTCGTTGGCGATGTAGTTGGCGACCGGGCTGATACCGCGCAGACGCAGGATATCGTGAGCAGACTCAGGACCGTCCGCCAGCACTTCACCCTTCTCAACTTTTTCACCTTCGAACACGTTCAGGTTACGCCACTTCGGAATCATCTCCTCGTAGACGTTGCCACCATCGGTCGGGGTGATGACCAGACGGCGCTTGCCTTTGGTCTCTTTCCCGAAGGAGATGGTACCGGAGATCTCGGCCAGAATAGCCGGTTCTTTCGGTTGACGTGCTTCGAACAGATCCGCAACGCGCGGCAGACCACCGGTGATGTCCTTGGTACCGCCGGACTCTTGCGGGATACGCGCTACCGCGTCACCCACGCCCACGTTGGCACCATCTTCCAGGTTCACGATCGCCTTGCCCGGCAGGAAGTACTGGGCGGCTACATCGGTACCCGGGATCATCACGTCGTTACCGTTCAGGTCGACCAGTTTAACGGTCGGACGCATCTCTTTACCGGCGCTCGGACGCTCGTTGACGTCCAGCACGACGATAGAGGAGAGACCGGTCAGCTCGTCGGTCTGACGAGTGATGGTCACGCCATCGATCATGTGTTCGAAGTGCAGACGACCTGCCACTTCGGTGATGATCGGGTGAGTGTGCGGATCCCAGTTAGCAACGGTTTCGCCAGCGTTCACTGCCTGGCCGTCCTTCACTTCCAGCACGGAACCGTAAGGCAGCTTGTGGCTTTCCTTGGTACGGCCCATGTCGTCCATGATGGTCAGTTCGGTAGAACGGGAGGTGATAACCAGTTTGTCATCGCTGTTGTGAACGAACTTGGCGTTCTGCAGCTTGATGCTACCGGTGTTCTTCACCTGGATGCTGCTCTCTGCTGCGGCACGAGATGCGGCACCACCGATGTGGAACGTACGCATTGTCAGCTGGGTACCCGGTTCACCGATGGACTGGGCGGCGATAACACCGACAGCCTCACCCTTGTTCACCAGGTGACCACGGGCCAGGTCACGGCCGTAGCAGTGAGCACAGTTACCGAAGTCAGTTTCACAGGTGATGGCAGAACGTACCTTCACACGGTCAACGGAGTTGCGTTCCAGCAGGTCACACAGCTGCTCGTCGAGCAGGGTGTTGCGAGCAACCAGGATCTCGTCCTCGGTACCCGGCTTGATGACATCTTCTGCCACCACACGACCCAGCACGCGCTCACGCAGCGGCTCGACCACGTCGCCACCTTCGATCAGCGGAGTCATCCACAGACCTTCGGTAGTGCCGCAATCGTCCTCGGTGATCACCATGTCCTGCGCCACGTCTACCAGACGACGAGTCAGGTAACCGGAGTTCGCAGTCTTCAGTGCGGTATCCGCCAGACCCTTACGAGCACCGTGGGTAGAGATAAAGTACTGCAGTACGTTCAGACCTTCGCGGAAGTTCGCGATGATCGGGGTCTCGATGATGGAGCCATCCGGCTTGGCCATCAGGCCACGCATACCGGCCAGCTGACGGATCTGGGCTGCGGAACCCCGCGCACCAGAGTCGGCCATCATAAAGATGCTGTTGAACGATGCCTGCTCTTCTTCATCACCCAGCGAGTTGACGTTACGCTCTTTGGACAAGTTCTCCATCATGGCCTTGGAGACGCGCTCGTTGGCGCTGGCCCAGATATCGATAACCTTGTTGTAACGTTCGCCCGCAGTTACCAGACCGGACAGGAACTGGTCCTGGATCTCGGCAACTTCGGCTTCGGCAGAAGCGATGATGTCTTTCTTGGCATCCGGGATGACCATGTCATCGATACCAACGGAAGCACCGGACAGCGCCGCGTAGTGGAAACCGGTATACATCAGCTGGTCAGCGAAGATAACGGTGTCCTTCAGCCCCTGCTTGCGATAGCAGGTGTTCAGCAGACGGGAGATGAGCTTTTTGCCCAGCGCCTTGTTGGATACGGACTTGATCCAGTTCTGCGGATTGGCGTCCAGATCGGCCTGCTCGGCAGCAGTCAGCACCTTCGGCTCGTCGATCAGGGCGTATTCCATGCCTTTCGGCAGGATCAGGCTCAGGATCGCACGACCAACGGTGGTGTTCTTCATCTCGGTCTTGGCAACCAGTTCACCGGCTTCGTTCTTCACGTACTCGGTGATGCGGCACTTGACGCGAGCATGCAGGTCGGCCAGACCGGCACGGTACACTTTCTCGGCCTCTTTCGGGCCGGACAGCACCATACCTTCACCCTTCGCATTGATGCGGGCGCGGGTCATGTAGTACAGACCCAAGACCACGTCCTGAGAAGGAACGATGATCGGCTCACCGGATGCAGGCGACAGGATGTTGTTGGTAGACATCATCAGCGCACGCGCTTCCAGCTGGGCTTCCAGGGTCAGCGGTACGTGAACAGCCATCTGGTCACCGTCGAAGTCCGCGTTATACGCAGCACAAACGAGCGGGTGCAGCTGGATTGCCTTGCCTTCGACCAGAGTCGGTTCGAATGCCTGGATACCCAGACGGTGCAGAGTCGGTGCACGGTTCAGCAGAACCGGGTGTTCGCGGATAACTTCGTCCAGGATATCCCAAACGACAGCTTCTTCGCGCTCCACCATCTTCTTGGCGGCCTTGATAGTGGTCGCCAGACCGCGGGTTTCCAGCTTGCCATAGATGAACGGCTTGAACAGTTCCAGCGCCATCTTCTTCGGCAGACCGCACTGATGCAGACGCAGAGTCGGGCCTACGGTGATAACGGAACGACCAGAGTAGTCGACACGCTTACCGAGCAGGTTCTGACGGAAACGACCCTGCTTACCCTTGATCATGTCGGCCAGGGATTTCAGCGGGCGCTTGTTGGAACCGGTGATGGCACGACCGCGACGGCCGTTATCCAGCAGCGCATCGACGGACTCTTGCAACATACGCTTTTCGTTGCGCACGATGATGTCCGGAGCAGCCAGATCCAGCAGACGCTTCAAGCGGTTGTTACGGTTGATCACGCGACGGTACAGATCGTTCAGATCGGAAGTCGCGAAACGGCCGCCGTCCAGCGGTACCAGCGGACGCAGGTCCGGCGGCAGCACAGGCAGCACTGTCATGATCATCCACTCCGGCTTGTTGCCGGACTGCAGGAAAGCTTCCATCAGCTTCAGGCGCTTGGTGGTCTTCTTGCGCTTGGTCTCGGAGTTGGTCTGATCCAGCTCCTCACGCATCGCTTTGACTTCACCTTCCAGATCGATGGCGCGCAGCAATGCCAGGATTGCTTCGGCACCCATCTTGGCGTCAAATTCGTCGCCCCACTCTTCCAGCGCATCCAGGTACTGCTCTTCAGAGAGCATCTGGCTGCGTTCGAGGTTGGTCATGCCCGGCTCGATAACTACGAAAGATTCGAAGTAGAGCACGCGTTCGATGTCGCGCAGGGTCATGTCCAGCAGCAGACCGATACGGGACGGCAGGGACTTCAGGAACCAGATGTGGGCAGTCGGGCTGGCCAGCTCGATGTGGCCCATACGCTCACGACGGACCTTGGTCTGGGTCACTTCAACGCCGCACTTCTCACAGATCACACCACGGTGTTTCAGGCGCTTGTACTTGCCGCACAGACACTCGTAGTCCTTCACCGGTCCGAAGATACGGGCGCAGAACAGACCATCACGCTCCGGCTTGAAAGTCCGGTAGTTGATGGTCTCAGGCTTTTTGACCTCACCGAATGACCAGGAGCGGATCATGTCAGGAGAGGCCAGACCGATCTTGATACTGTCAAACTCTTCGGTCTTGGTCTGAGCCTTCAAAAACTTGAGTAAGTCTTTCACGTGTTTCCCCTGTCAGGAGTCTAACCTCGGCGCCCCTACTGCCGAAACAGCGGGGCGCCCACGTCAATTCTCGAACAATAAGAGCGAGCTCTTACTCTTCGTCCAGCTCGATGTTGATACCCAGAGAGCGGATTTCCTTCAGCAATACGTTGAAGGATTCGGGCATGCCCGGCTCCATACGGTGGTCGCCATCCACGATGTTCTTGTACATCTTGGTACGGCCATTCACATCGTCAGACTTGACGGTCAGCATCTCCTGCAGGGTATATGCCGCACCGTAAGCCTCCAGGGCCCACACTTCCATCTCACCGAAACGCTGACCACCGAACTGAGCCTTACCACCCAGCGGCTGCTGGGTAACCAAGCTGTAAGAACCGGTAGAACGCGCGTGCATCTTGTCGTCGACCAGGTGGTTCAGCTTGAGCATGTACATGTAACCAACGGTTACTTTACGCTCGAAGCGGTTACCGGTACGGCCGTCGAACAGATCAATCTGACCGGACTCCGGCAGATCGGCCAGCTTCAGCAGGGCTTTGATTTCGCGCTCTTTGGCACCATCAAAGACCGGAGTAGCAACCGGCAGACCCTTACGCAGGTTACCCACCAGGGTACGTACGTCGTCGTCAGACAGTTCGGCGATGTTCACTTGCTGGGTGTCCTTCTCGCCCAGGTCGTAGACCTGCTGCAGGAAGTTGCGCATCTCGTGCAGCTCGCGCTGCTCTTTGACCATGCGATCGATCTTCTCGCCGATACCCTTGGCCGCGAGGCCCAGGTGCACTTCGAGGATCTGACCGATGTTCATACGAGACGGTACGCCCAACGGGTTCAGTACGATGTCGACCGGACGGCCAAACTCGTCATGAGGCATATCCTCGACCGGACAGATCTTGGAGATAACACCCTTGTTACCGTGACGGCCCGCCATCTTGTCACCCGGCTGGATGCGACGCTTGACTGCCAGATAAACCTTGACGATTTTCAGTACGCCCGGCGCCAGATCATCACCCTGGATAATCTTGCGACGCTTGTTCTCGAACTTCTTGTCGAACTCGGCTTTCAGCTCAACGTGCTGCTCAGCGATCTGCTCCAGTTCGGTCTGCTTGGCTTCATCTTCGATGGCCAGTTCAAACCACTTGGAACGCTCCAGCTTGTTCAGACGATCTTCGCTGTAACCGGCGGCCAGCAGCAGGTTGCGGGAGCGGCCGAAAATGCCGTCTTCCAGGATCTTGAACTCTTCGGTCAAGTCCTTCTTCGCTTCCTTCAGCTGCATCTCTTCGATTTCTTTGGCGCGCTTGTCTTTTTCCACGCCATCGCGGGTAAAGACTTGCACGTCAACCACGGTACCGTACACACCGTTCGGTACACGCAGGGAGGAGTCCTTCACGTCGGACGCCTTCTCACCGAAGATGGCGCGCAGCAGCTTCTCTTCCGGAGTCAGCTGGGTTTCACCTTTCGGCGTTACCTTACCGACCAGAATGTCGCCGCCCTTCACTTCGGCACCCACGTAGACGATACCGGACTCATCCAGCTTGGACAGAGCGGCTTCACCCACGTTCGGGATGTCAGCAGTGATCTCTTCCGGACCCAGCTTGGTGTCACGGGAGATACAGGCCAGTTCCTGGATATGGATGGTGGTCAGGCGATCTTCCTGAACAACACGCTCGTTCACCAGGATCGAGTCTTCGAAGTTGTAACCGTTCCACGGCATGAACGCGACGCGCATGTTCTGACCCAGAGCCAGTTCACCCAGATCGGTGGACGGGCCGTCAGCCAGTACGTCGCCAGCCATGACCGGCTCACCCAACATCACGCAAGGACGCTGGTTGATACAGGTGTTCTGGTTGGAACGGGTGTATTTGGTCAGGTTGTAGATGTCGATACCGGCTTCGCCTGGCATCAGCTCATCTTCATTTACCTTGATAACGATACGGGAGGCATCGACGTAGTCGATCATGCCGCCACGCTTGGCAACTACGGTTACACCGGAGTCAACGGCCACAGCGCGTTCCATACCGGTACCTACCAGCGGCTTGTCAGCGCGCAGGGTCGGTACAGCCTGACGTTGCATGTTTGAACCCATCAATGCGCGGTTCGCGTCATCGTGTTCCAGGAACGGGATCAGGGCCGCTGCCACAGATACGATCTGCTGCGGGCTCACGTCCATATACTGGATCTGGTCGGCGTTCATAAAGGTGGATTCACCTTTGTGACGGCACGGGATCAATTCATCTTTCAGACGGCCATCTTCGGTTGTCGCGGCGTTAGCCTGTGCGATCACGTACTTGCCTTCTTCAATAGCAGACAGGTAGTCCACTTCGTCGGTGATCACACCGTCAATGACCTTGCGGTACGGAGTCTCGAGGAAACCGTACTCGTTGGTACGAGAGTACACGGACAGGGAGTTGATCAGACCGATGTTCGGACCTTCAGGAGTCTCGATCGGGCACAGACGACCATAGTGGGTCGGGTGTACGTCTCGGACTTCAAAGCCGGCACGCTCACGAGTCAAACCACCCGGGCCCAGCGCAGAAATACGGCGCTTGTGGGTCACTTCGGACAGCGGGTTGTTCTGGTCCATAAACTGGGACAGCTGGCTGGAACCAAAGAACTCTTTGACTGCGGCGGAGATCGGCTTGGCGTTGATCAGATCCTGCGGCATCAGGGTGTCCAGGTCGCCCAGGGAGAGACGCTCCTTGACCGCACGCTCGACACGCACCAGACCGACGCGGAACTGGTTTTCAGCCATTTCACCGACAGAACGGATACGACGGTTACCCAGGTGGTCGATATCGTCCACTTCGTCGTTACCGTTACGGATGTCGATCAGGCGCTTCATTACATCGACGATATCGTCTTTGGTCAGTACGCCAGCGCCAGTCTCGTCTTCACGACCCAGACGGCGGTTGAACTTCATCCGACCTACGGTAGACAGGTCGTAACGTTCGGCAGAGAAGAACAGGTTTTCGAACAGCTGCTCTGCTGCTTCACGTGTCGGCGGCTCGCCCGGACGCATCATGCGGTAGATTTCTACCAGCGCTTCCAGACGGTTGGTGCTGGAATCGACGCGCAGGGTCTCGGACATGTAGGCACCGTGGTCCAGTTCGTTGGTGAACAGAACCTCGAAATGCTTGAAGCCGGCCTGGGACAGGTTGGCAATCGCTTCCAGACTCAGAGCCTGGTTGGCTGCCACTACCAGTTCGCCAGTTTGCGGATGTGCGTAGTCCTTGGCAGCAACTTTGCCAACAACGTACTCAACCGGTACCTCAATCTGGGTAACGGCATCTTTTTCCAGCTGACGGATGTGGCGGGCAGTCACACGACGACCGGTTTCAACAACCACGGCACCATTGGCCACGATGTCGAAAGTCGCAGTTTCGCCACGCAGGCGCTCCGGCACCAGATCCATCATCAACTTGCCATCTTTGACCTCGAAACCGATGGTTTCGAAGAAGGTGGCCAGGATCTCTTCGGAAGTGAAGTCCAGGGCGCGCAGAATGATGGATGCCGGCAGTTTGCGACGACGGTCGATACGGACAAACAGGTTGTCTTTCGCATCGAACTCGAAGTCCAGCCAGGAGCCACGGTAGGGGATAACGCGAGCGTTATACAGCACCTTACCGGATGAATGTGTTTTGCCTTTATCGTGGTCGAAGAAGACGCCCGGGCTGCGGTGCAGCTGGGAAACGATAACCCGCTCGGTACCATTGATAACAAAGGTGCCGTTCTCGGTCATGAGCGGAATTTCGCCCATGTATACTTCTTGTTCCTTGATGTCTTTGACGGTGCCGGCAGCTGCTTCACGGTCGTACAGAACCATACGAAGCTTGACACGCAGCGGCGCGGAGTAGGTCACTCCACGGATCTGGCATTCTTTTACGTCAAATACCGGCTCACCCAGGCGATAGCTGACATACTGAAGCTCAGCACTACCGGAGTAACTGGTGATCGGGAAAACGCTACGGAAAGCGGCCTCTAGGCCATATTCACCTTCCGGGTCAGCCTCGATGAACTGCTTGAAGGAGTCCAGCTGAATGGACAACAGATAAGGCGTGTCCAGTACCTGGTCTCGCTTACCGAAGTCCTTACGAATGCGTTTTTTTTCGGTATAAGAGTAAACCATAGGGTTCCTCAGCTCGCTGATAAGTGACCCACTCTGTCCCGCGGGACAGCTCTGTCTCAACACCGTTTTGTGTTGGCCCGGACGAAAGAAGACAGTCCGGATTGCTGGTGCACCGAGAGTCGTAAACGGTGTGAAATGCTCTCAGTCTACAGCGCAAAAAGGCTGGTGAACAAAAATTCACCAGCCCTAGCCTGTTTTATCAGGCTAATCTACATAAATGCAGATTATTTGATCTCAACAGAAGCACCGGCAGCTTCCAGCTCTTTCTTCAGAGCTTCAGCTTCGTCTTTGGAGACGGCTTCTTTCAGGTTAGCCGGAGCAGCTTCTACCAGATCTTTGGCTTCTTTCAGGCCCAGACCGGTAGCGCCACGAACGGCTTTGATAACGGCAACTTTGTTAGCACCGGCAGCAGTCAGAACTACGTCGAACTCGGTCTTCTCTTCTACTGCTTCAGCAGCAGCCGGGCCAGCCATTACGGCAGCAGCGGCAGAAACACCGAACTTCTCTTCCATAGCTTCGATCAGCTCAACAACTTCCATTACGGACATGGAAGCAACGGCTTCGATGATTTGGTCTTTAGTGATAGACATGACAAAAATTCCTGATGTTGAATAAACTCAAACAGCCTAGATAGGCGAGAATCAAGCAGCAGCTTGTTTCTGGTCGCGAACAGCAGCGATAGTACGAACCAGCTTGCCAGCAGAGGCTTCCTTCATGGTAGCCATCAACTTCGCAATTGCTTCTTCGTAAGTCGGCAGCGTGGCCAGACGATCAATTTGTGCTGCGGCGATAAACTCACCGTTAAAAGCGCCAGCCTTGATTTCGAACTTTTGGTTCGCTTTGGCAAACTCTTTGAACAGACGAGCAGCAGCGCCCGGGTGTTCGTTAGAGAAAGCAATCAAGGTAGGACCGGTAAATGCGTCGTTCAGGCACTCGTATTCGGTACCTTCTACCGCGCGACGCAGCAGGGTGTTACGCACAACGCGCATGTACACACCGGCTTCACGAGCGGTTTTACGCAGGACGGTCATCTTGTCTACAGTTACACCGCGAGAATCGGCAACAACTGCAGAAAGAGCGCCTTTGGCAGCTTCGTTGACTTCAGCAACAATTGCCTTTTTGTCTTCGAGTCCCAATGCCATTGGCTTAACTCCTGGATTGAATCCGGGTCAAATGACCCAGTACTGACACATCCCCCCTACCTTTACAACAGAGGGGAACGATGCGGTAGCAGGATTCCAGAAGAGAAAGAATCTTTCTCGCTGGGTTTCCGGCACCGTCTACGCAGGAAACATTAAGGCTTTGCAGCCTCCTGCGGTCTTGGACGGAGGTCGAAACCCCCAACCAATCAAGGCGCAAAATTATAGATTAAATTTTGCGCCTTGTAAAACCCATCAATTAGGCCTGAGCTTCCAGAGAAGCTTGGTCTACGGCAACACCGGCACCCATGGTGGTGGAGATGCTGACTTTCTTGATGAATTGACCTTTGGCGGAAGAGGGCTTGCCTTTTTTCAGGGCAACCAGCAGAGCTTCCAAGTTTTCTTTCAGCTGAACTTCGTTGAAAGAAACCTTACCCAGAGTGGTATGGATGATACCATTCTTGTCGTTACGGTAACGAACCTGACCAGCCTTGGCGTTCTTGACGGCTTCGGCAACGTTCGGGGTTACAGTACCAACTTTCGGGTTCGGCATCAGACCGCGCGGGCCCAGGATTTGACCCAGTTGACCAACAACGCGCATGGCATCCGGGGATGCGATAACTACGTCGAAGTTCATCTCGCCTTTCTTGACCAGATCGGCCAGGTCATCCATACCTACCAGGTCAGCACCGGCAGCTTTAGCAGCTTCGGCGTTGGCACCTTGGGTAAATACGGCAACGCGAACGTCACGACCGGTACCGTGCGGCAGTACAGTTGCACCACGTACGTTCTGGTCAGATTTACGAGCGTCGATACCCAGGTTGACAGCAACGTCAACGCTTTCAACGAACTTGGCGGTAGCCAGTTCTTTCAGCAGGGCAATGGCTTCGTTGATGGAGTACTCTTTGGTACCGTCAACTTTTTCGCGAATAACGCGCATACGTTTGGACAGTTTAGCCATTGTCTTACTCCTCCACTACCAGACCCATGGAACGAGCGGAGCCGGCGATGCAACGTACTTTTGCATCCAGATCGGCACCGGTCATATCCGGCTCTTTGGTCTTGGCGATTTCTTGCAGCTGGGCAACGGTCACCTTACCAACCTTGTCTTTGTTCGGCTTGGAAGAACCAGACTTGATGCCAGCAGCTTTCTTCAGCAGGAAGGAAGCAGGCGGAGTCTTGGTTTCGAAGGTGAAGGAACGGTCGCTGTAAACGGTGATCACGACCGGAGTCGGTGAACCTTTTTCCAGCTTCTCTGTACGAGCGTTGAACGCCTTACAGAATTCCATGATGTTCACACCGTGTTGACCCAGTGCAGGACCAACGGGAGGAGACGGGTTGGCTGCACCAGCAGCAACCTGCAGCTTGATATAAGCTGTGACTTTCTTAGCCATTAGGAAATTACCTCAAAAATGGGTTCTAGCGCCTCGGAGACATGCTCCTGCAAACGGCTCCCCAACTAATAAAGGGGCAGCGAATTATAGAGATATTCGCTGCCCCTGACAACTGTTGAGTGAACAGAAATCAATCAGCCCTTTTCGACCTGACCAAAATCCAGCTCAACCGGAGTAGAACGACCGAAGATCAGTACAGAGACCTTCACGCGGCTCTTCTCGTAATCCACCTCTTCAACGGTACCGTTGAAGTCGGCAAACGGACCATCGGCAACCCGCACCATTTCACCCGGTTCAAACAGGGTTTTCGGACGCGGCTTGTCGTGGGCATCCTGCAGACGGTTCAGGATGGCATCGGCCTCTTTGTCGGAGATCGGTGCCGGGCGGTCGGAGGTACCGCCGATGAAGCCCATTACACGCGGTACGTTGCGTACCAGGTGCCATGTGGTTTCATCCATGATCATCTGGACTAGGACATAACCCGGGAAAAACTTGCGCTCACTCTTGCGCTTCTGGCCTGCACGCATCTCGACCACTTCTTCGGTCGGGACCAGTACTTCACCGAACATGTCTTCCATGCCATGCATCTTGATATGTTCACGCAGGGATTTAGCAACACGGCCTTCGTAGCCGGAAAACGCCTGCACGACATACCATCTCATACGCTGTTCACGTTGTTCAGTCATGGCTTATCCTTACACACCGGTAATCAGGTTGACCAACCAGACCAAGGCGCCGTCCAGAACGAACAGCAGCAGCCCCATCACGGCGGTCACCGCCAGCACAATCAGGGTTGTCTGAATGGCTTCCTGACGGGTTGGCCATACGACCTTGCGGACTTCCAGGCGAGACTCACGGGCGAATGCCAGCGTAGCCTTTCCCTTGGTGGTTTGCAGGGCTACTGCACCAGCAGCAGCGACGACAACGACCACACCCAGGGCGCGGACGGCAGCGACAACATCGTTGAGCAGGTAATTACCCACTACAGCAGCCGCCAGGATAATGAAAACCAGGCCCCAAAGCAGGGTATCCTTGCTTCCGCCCTGGCTCTCAGAACTAACACTCATACAACCCACCTGTATCTGACGTAACCAAAGACACAAAAGCCCCGTACGAGACGAGGTATATGGCAGGGGCGGCAGGACTCGAACCCGCAACCATCGGTTTTGGAGACCGCTGTTCTACCAATTCGAACTACGCCCCTGCATAAGAAAGCCCCTATTATAGGGGCTTTGCTTTATTTATGTAAGCCAAAGATTAAGCGATAACTTTAGCTACAACACCAGCACCTACGGTACGGCCACCTTCACGGATAGCGAAACGCAGGCCGTCGTCCATCGCGATCGGCGCAATCAGGGTAACAACCATCTTGATGTTGTCGCCCGGCATTACCATCTCTACGCCTTCCGGCAGTTCGATGGTACCGGTCACGTCGGTAGTACGGAAGTAGAACTGCGGACGGTAGCCTTTGAAGA
>NZ_JBCGFC010000031.1:0-17166 GCF_038739615.1 Aeromonas sp. SER
AGGTGTCCGAGTGGCTGAAGGAGCACGCCTGGAAAGTGTGTATACGGCAACGTATCGAGGGTTCGAATCCCTCCCTCACCGCCAAATTGCAAAGCCCTGACGGAAACGTCAGGGCTTTTTGCTTTTCTGCTTTTTCACCGGTTGGCCTCTGGCTATAACTCTGTCGCCTTACTCAGGATCCAGCTCCTGCGGGATAACATCGCGCTTTTTCAGGGTGGAGAGATAGACCAGCAGGGCAATGGCGGCCAATAAGGCTGCCGAGGCGGAGTATCTGCTAAGCTCCAGTCCCCCTTTGCCAAGCGGCTTGTCGAGGAAATCCCCCACCACCGCACCCAGCGGACGAGTGATGATGAAAGCCGCCCAGAAGAGCAGGGTGCGTGAGACCCGGGTCAGCAGGTAGGTTGCGACAATGGCCAGCAAGATACCGCCAAAGAGCACCATGCTGCCGGTATAGCCAAAGCTGCCATCATCGGCCACCCAGTCACCCAGCGCAGTACCCAGTGTCTGGGAGAACATGATGGTGATCCAGTAGAACATCTCGGTTCTGGATGAACTGATGTCACTGGTCGCTATGCTGCCCTGAAATTTGTACCACACCAGAAAAGAGCCCATCAGCAGCAGGAACAGCAGGGTTGACCCGCCTGCATAGCCCATCCCCAGCGAACGATCGGCAAAGTCTGCCAATGTGGTGCCCACCGTGGTGGTGGCGATAATGGTTGTCCAGTAGAGCGCCGGGTTATAGCGCTTGGCAGAAATCTGGGCGCCGACGGCAATAAAGAAGATCACGGCAAAGATGCCGGTACTGACCAGATAGCCGAGATCCATCGACATGGATACCGCATCCCCTCCGGTTTCTCCCAGGGTCGTTGCCAATATTTTGGTGAACCAGAATGCCAGGGTGATCTCCGGCACCTTGCTGACTGAGTGAGCGACGCTGTTATGCATAATGCACCATCCTGTGGTTTGACGAAGAGCCGTCAGCAATGAGGATGTCGGGGATTTCTTAAGAGGGGCTTAAGGTCACAGAGGGGATGGCAAGAAAAGATCATTTTTGACCAGATGCAAACTTTGCGGGTATCAGCGGGATCTTAATTATTCCTTAAGGTTCAAGTTTTATTGTCCGCCAGCAATTCAATAGTTGATAAAGCTCACATTGTAACAAGGTGTTACTGACTAGTTGAGAGAGTTCTCAACTAGCTCTGTTAACATCCCGACGCAGCCTTGGTTCAGGTTGCGTTCAATTTTCCGGCATTTGGTTCAAGAGGTGGTGTTTCGGTGGTAAAAGTCAGAGTTGTACCCTTTATTTTCCTGTTGGCACTGATATTTGCCTTCCTGCTTAACTGGCCCGTGTTGCTTCACTTCTACGATATTCTCAGCAATCTGGAGCATTTCAAGATAGGGTTTGCCATCTCGATCCCGGTGCTGCTGGTGGCGGCGCTCAACTTCGTTTTCATGCCCTTCTCCCAGCGCTACCTGCTGAAACCCTTCTTTGCGTTTCTCTTTGTGACTGGCGCCATCGTCAGTTACACCATGCTGAAGTATCGGGTCATGTTCGATCAGGAGATGATCCAGAACATCTTCGAGACCAACCAGAGCGAGGCCTACTCCTATGTCAGCCTGCCCATCGTGGTCTGGGTGGCGTTGGCCGGTGTATTGCCCGCCGTGCTGCTCTTCTTTGTCAAAATCGAGTACCCGAAAAAATGGTATCTGGGGCTGTTCCAGCGCGCCCTCTCCATGGTCGCATCCCTGGCTGTCGTGGGCATCATAGCGGCGTTTTACTATCAGGATTACGTTTCGGTCGGGCGCAACAACCAGACTCTAAATCGCGAGATCGTGCCGGCCAACTATGTCTACAGCACCACCAAGTATCTCTACAAACGTTACGTCGCCGAGCCTATTCCGTTCACCACCCTGGGTGATGATGCCAAGCGAGTCGCGAAAGAGGATAAACCGACCCTGATGTTTCTGGTAGTGGGGGAGACAGCCCGCGGCAAGAACTTCTCGATGAACGGCTACCAGAAAGAGACCAACCCCTTTACCAGTCAGGCCGGGGGCGTGATCTCCTTCAAGGACGTGCGCTCTTGCGGCACGGCTACGGCGGTGTCGGTGCCCTGTATGTTCTCCAACATGGGGCGCAAGGAGTTTGATGACAACCGGGCCCGCAACAGCGAAGGCCTGCTCGATGTGCTGCAAAGAAGCGGGGTCTCCATCTTCTGGAAGGAGAACGACGGCGGCTGCAAAGGGGTGTGCGATCGGGTGCCCAACATCGAGATCAAGCCAAAAGATCACCCGCAGTTCTGCGACAAGAACACCTGCTATGACGAGGTTGTGCTGCAAAACCTCGACGACGAGGTGGCACAGATGAAGGGCGACAAGCTGGTTGGTTTCCATCTGATCGGCAGCCACGGCCCGACCTACTACAAGCGCTATCCGGATAACCATCGCCAGTTCGTGCCGGACTGCCCGCGCAGCGACATCGAGAACTGCAGCGATGAAGAGCTGGTCAACACCTATGACAACACCATCCGTTACACCGATTTTGTCATTGCAGAGATGATTACCAAGCTGAAAAAGTATGAGGATAAGTACAACACGGCGTTGATCTACCTCTCTGATCACGGCGAGTCGCTGGGGGCGATGGGGCTCTACCTGCATGGCACGCCCTACAAGTTTGCCCCTGACGACCAGACCCGGGTGCCGATGCAGGTCTGGATGTCGCCGGGCTTTGCCAAAGAGAAGGGGATGGATCTGAACTGCCTGCAGCAAAAAGCGGCAGACAATCGCTACTCCCATGACAACATCTTCTCCTCTGTGCTCGGGATCTGGGATGTCAGCACGGCGGTGTACGACAAGCAGCTCGATATTTTCAGCCAGTGCCGCACCGTGCAGTAAGGTGAGGGCCGACTCGGGGCGCCAGTGCGCCCCTTTTTTATCTCCAAAATTGTTCAGTTTTCATATATGACTTGCTCCATTTGTTTAGATGCTATGTACGAAATGGAGCGGGTTGCCATCAAAAGAGGAAGCAAAAATGGCCAAACCTGGCGCTACAGGGATCACCCGGATCATCCATGCCACCCGTTACAGCATGAAGGGGCTTTCGTCCGCCTGGCTGCATGAGGCTGCCTTTCGTCAGGAACTGCTGCTGATCATATTGCTGATGCCGCTGGCCTTTCTGGTGGGGGATGGGCTGACCCAGATCCTGCTGCTGATGATCATCAGCTGGCTGGTGGTGATCGTGGAGATCCTCAACTCCGCCGTCGAGGCGGTGGTGGACAGAATTGGCTCCGAACATCACGAGCTTTCCGGTCGGGCCAAAGACATGGGCTCTGCCGCCGTTTTTATTGCGCTGGCGCTCAACGTGCTGGTGTGGGGGGCGCTGACCGGCCGCAATCTGCTGGGCTGGTGGTGATCAGCCGTAGTTGGCGAGATCCCGAATACAAAAAGAGAGGGCGACCCTGTGGTCGCCCTCTCTGTTTTCATCGCCGCTCAGGGTGTGGTGAGGGTCATGTGCTTGGTGATGGCCTGATAGAGCACCGGGTAATCATCCTCAAAGTGGTGGCCGCCCGGCAGAGTGACGGTGGTGACGTTGGGCTGGTTGAGACGGGGGCAGAGGCGGTCGTCGTCATCGTCATCGGCACCTTGCAAGCAGACCATCGGCAGATCCCGGATGGTTTTCACCTGCGGTTCGGTCGGGTAGCTGCGCGCCTTGTGGGTCAGCATGTCGCTGACGTGGATCTCGAAGTCCGAGCTGGTGGAGGGGGAGAGCATCACGGCCCCGACCAGCCCCTGGCGATAGTGCTCCGGCAACCGGTTGATGACGAAGGGGACAATCTCGGCACCAAACGAGAAGCCGACCAGCAGCCAGCGGGGGCGCTGCCAGCGAGTCTGGTAATCATCGAGGATCCGCTCCAGATCGGCGGTCACCTGCTCCGGGGTTTTCTTCTTCCAGTAGTAGGTGAGGGAGCTCCAGCCCACGACCGGCATGCCGTGCAGCTGAAACTGGGCGCTCAACCCCTTGTCGAGGGCCGCCCAGCCACCATCGCCGCTGAGAAAGATCACCATGGGGGCGTCGGATGGCTGCTTGACCGGCAGCTCAATCAGGCTCAGGTCATCCTTGACCGGGGCGGCATGCGCCGCAAAAGATGAAACGGGCAGTACGAGACTGAGTAACAGCAATATCAAGGCTCTCATTGGCCATGCTCCTATTTCTTGATCAACCCCAACGGGCCGCGGCTAATCAGGGTGATCAGGTGAGTCAGGGTTCTGGGCAGTACCAGCTTGCTGCTGCAGAGCAGGTAGCGGGGTTCCCAGCGGGGCGAAAATTTCTCCTTGTAGCGTCTGAGCCCCTGAAAGTTGTAAAAGCGGCTGCCACGGACGAACAGGGTATTGCCAAGGCGGGCCCAGTAGCTGTTGAGCGGGTGATCGTTGAAGCCGGACATGGGGGCCATCCCCAGATTGAAGCTGGCGTACCCTTGCGCCTTGCCCCACAGCAGCAGTTCGACAAAGAGAAAATCCATGATGGGGGCAGTACCGGTATCCAGGCTGTAGCGCATCAGATCGATGGAGAGCATCTCCTTGTTATCGCTCACCCAGAGGTTGGCAAAGCCGACGATCTGCCCCTCGTGCCAGACCAGCGCAGCCGGGCTCAAGGTCAGGTAGTCAGGCTCGAAGCGGCCGACCGAGAAGCCCTTCTCCTTGCCCATCTTGCTCTGCAGCCAGGTATCGGAGACGGTCTGCAATCTGGGCAGCAGGGGGGCCACGGCGCTTGCCTCGACCACCTCGAAGGTCAACCCTTCCCGTTTGCCCTTGGCGTGGCTCTGACGCAGGTTGCGCAGCCGGCTGCCCGCCAGATCGAAGGTAGCCAGATCGACCATCGCCTCTTCACCAAGCTTGAAGGGGATCAGCCCCAACTCCAGATAGAGCGGCAGATAGCGGGCCGAGACCTGATAGAAAACCGGATTGGCGTCGTGCTCGTCGCACCGCTCGCGAAATTGCCAGAGCAGCTCTTCGATCTGCTCGGGGCGACCGACCGGATCCCCCATCACAATCCAGCTGTTGCCCTCGATGCCATACATCAGGAAGGCGTCGCCGGCGGGGTGGAACAGCAGGGACTTGTCCTGCAACTGGGTCAGATAGCCGTGGATCCCCCCTTCGCGCACCACCAGCTCGTGAGCGCGCGCCAGCGTCTCCTTGTCAGGCTTTTCACCGACTACGCGCAGCGGTGCAAGCAGCTGGGCAACCCCGGCCACGGCCAGCACGGCCACCACGCTCCCCATGGCGCGCAGGCCGCGGGCAGCCCCGCCGTGGGGCGAGAAGTGGAACCAGAGGGCGTGGTCATACTCCACCTGACGGTAGGAGAAGAGCAGCAGCCACAGCGCCCCCAGCAGCACGGCGCCGACCGAGATGAGCCAGCCCGGGGTGTACTGGGGATAGAGCAGCGACCCCTTGCGATAGAAGAGAGAGCGGCAGGGGGTCATGATGAGCAGGAAGCTGCCGAGCAGCAGGGCTGACTCCCAGTCCCCCCCCTTGAGCAGGGAGAAGGCGATCCCCAGAGCCAGCAGCAGCTGGGTGATGCGAAACGCGGCGTCATGACGGCGATAGAGGCTGCGCGCCAGCAGGATCAGGAGAATACCACTCACGCTGCCGAGCACATGGGAGAGCTCGAGCAGGTGGAGCGGCAGCACCTGCAACCACACTTCGATGTGGCTGCGCATGGTCGGGATCATGCCCGAGCAGAGCAGCAGGCTACCGGCGGCGAAGGTGCCGACGCTGATAAGGGCGGGCAGAAACTCCTGAATGGCGCTCATGATCCCCTGCAACCGCTGCCAGCGAGCCTTCTGCTGCAACATCTCCTGACTGGTAAAGAGCAGCAGGGCGCAGAGGAAAGGCAGCACGTAATAGATGCAGCGGTAGAGCAGCAGCGAGGCGAGCAGCTTGTCGGTCGGCAGGTAGTGGGCCAGCAGCAGACTCATGCTCGCTTCGAACACCCCGATCCCGCCCGGCACGTGGGCCAGCACCCCGAGGAAGCTGGCCAGCACGAAGGCACTGAGCAGCACGGGGTAGGGGACGCTATCTGCGGGTAGCAGCACAAATAGCACGGCGGCGGCGGCCATCCAGTCCGCCAGCGCGACCAGCAGTTGCAGCAGGCGTACCTTTATCCCGGGCAGGATCAGGCTGTGTTCGCGCCAGGAGAAGCTGGGACGGGGCCAGAGCAGATAGCCCAGCACCAGCAGCAGGGCGCCGGCGCCGGCCAGATGGAGCAGGCTGTAGATCCAGCTTGGCCAATCGAGCAGCAGCTGGGCCGCCGTGCTGCCGAACAGCAAGGCACTGCCGCCCCAGCCGAGCAGCCCGAGGAAG
This sequence comes from Aeromonas sp. SER, assembly GCF_038739615.1. Taxonomy (NCBI): domain Bacteria; kingdom Pseudomonadati; phylum Pseudomonadota; class Gammaproteobacteria; order Aeromonadales; family Aeromonadaceae; genus Aeromonas; species Aeromonas sp. SER. Next base: position 6,358 of record NZ_JBCGFC010000031.1, read on the forward strand.
AAGGTGATGGAGCAGAAGAGTACCACCCGTGCCACCTCGCCGGTCGCCAGCCCGAGGGCGGAGTAGATCCGGTAGCGCACCGAGGCACCCGTCAGCAGGGCAAAGCCCAGCGTGTTGGAGAAGGTGTAGGCGATAAAGGAGGTAACACCCACCTGCTGCCAGGGGAGCCGTTTGCCCAGCGCGTGCAGCGCCAGCATGTCATAGCCGCAGAGCAGGCCATAACTGAGCAGGGTCAGCAGCAGGGCGCCAGCCAGAGTGGGCAGCGGTTGTGACCAGATGGCGATACGAATATCGTGCCAGTGCCATGAATGGGTCAGGTGATAGAGTACGGTCAGGGCGGCGCCCAGCAGCAGCAAGCTGCAGAGCGGGCCTAGCCATTTAATGAGATGACGCCACATTCCATGTTCCTATTGTCAGTTCAAACGATGAGCGTTGATGAGGTTACGGTAATGGGTTGGATGATGCGCGATAGCCTGAATAATGTGCGGCAGTGTCATGAGGTTATTACGATAGTCGGCATGATGGAACAGCAATGATCTTGTCATGTGGAACCTGCTTGGCAGAGGCAGTTTTCATCATGACCAGATGAAAAGGGAGGCAACCGGCCTCCCTTTTATCTCTCCGCTCTACTCTTGCTCTGTTATGTACAGATTGACGGTCTGGTCGTCACTCAAGGGTCAGAGGCGATTACTTGGTTTTCGGCGCGACTTTGACGGACGGCGCTTTGTGCGCAGTTTTATGGTGCTTTTTCACAACCTTGGTCTGGGTCGCTTGCGGGGCGGCAGTTTTGGTCGGGGTCGCAGCCATGGTGAAACCGGAAGTCAGGGCGAAAACGGCGGCCAGAGTCAGGGGAATGATTTTTTTCATGGTCAATTTCCTTATTCGGATTGGTGGTATGGAGCGTTTCTCCATGACTTCATCCTATGACGCTGAGCGCGGTACTTCAGTGAGCACTTGGTGACGGTTTGTATCCAAATGTACAGGGAGCGTGAGGCAGAAGCGGGCTCCCTTACCGGAAGGAAGCAATGCCACATCACCGCCATGGTGGAGCGCTATGCTGCGCACAATGGCAAGTCCCAGCCCGGTGCCGCCGGTACGGCGATCCCGACTCTGATCAAGACGCACGAACGGCTCGAAGATCTGGTGCGCCAGTGCGGGGTCGATACCCGGCCCGTCGTCGCTCACCTCCAGCAGATAGTTCTCCTGCAAGCGTGAGATGGAGAGGGTAACCTCGCTCTCGGCGTAGCGCAGGGCGTTGCCGATGAGGTTCTCGACGGCGCGTGTCAGCAGACGATGATCGCCGCACCAGGGCATCTTGATGGGTGGCAGAGCGAGGGTCAGGTGTTTCTCCGGCCGCAACGCTTGCCAGTCGCCGAGGTGATGCTCTGCCCAGCAGCCCAGTTCCAGCTCATCCCGCTGCAGCGGCAGCTCGGGTCTATCCAGCTTGGCGTAGGTCAGCATCTCTTCGATGAGGGAGTCCAGCGCCCCCAGATCCCGCTCCAGTGCCTGCTGCTCTTCTGCTGCAGGGGCAGGATCGAGCATGGCAAGCCGATAGCGCAATCTGACCAGTGGGGTACGCAGCTCATGGGCGATGGCATCGGTCAGCTGCTTGCGGCTGGTGAGCATGGCTTGCAGCTGGGCGGTCATCTGGTCGAAGGTACGCCCCACCCGGGCCAGACTGCTGCCCGGCGGCAGGTTGGTGCGGCAGGAGAGATCGCCATCGCCTACCCGGCGTGCCGTCTGCTCCAGTTGCAGCAAGCCGCGCCAGTGCGGACGCAGCCAAAGCAGGATGGGCAGCCCGAGGGAGAGGCCAATGACCAGCAGCAGCCCCACATCGACCCAGTGCAGTTCGTGCAGGTAGGAGAGATAGGGCACCGGGCCAACGATAAGCACCTGATCGGTATCGGGGATCCGTTGCAGGAAGGTGTCATCCTCCTCGACGATGACGATATTGCCGGCGGCAAGAAATGCCTGATCCTCACTGGCAAGAGGCTGATGGGCCAGCTCGCCAACCTTGAGGGGGAGGGTGAACTGGCTGCTCTGCTCGGCCAGCCGATCTGGCCAGCGCTCGGGCGAAATTCTGGCCAGCTCGTCAGTCAGCAGGCCAAGGGAGCCCTGCATCATCCGCTCGAGATAACGGTCGCCGGCTCGCTCGGCGGTGACCTGATAGACCACGCCAACCAGCAGAATCGCCAGAGTGAAACAGCCGATCAGCAACAGATAGAACTGGATAAAGAGACGGCGCATGGTTGTGCTCCCTGATTAAGGCTATTCCCAGGCGTGAGGGACGAAAAGGTAGCCCTTCTGGCGCACCGTCTTGATCCGGGTCGGGTTGTCAGGGCTATCACCCAGTTTGCGGCGCAGGCGGGAGATGGCCACATCCATGCTGCGATCCTGACCGTCATACTCTCGGCCGCGCAGGCTGCGGAACAGGGCTTCCCGCCCCAGGATCTGGCCGGCGTGGCTGGCAAGCTCCCACAACAGATCAAAGTCGGCAGTCGAGAGGGCAATGCTCTCGCCATCTAGACGCACATCCCGCCCCGGCCCATCGACCAGCAGACGGCCAAATTGCAACTGCTGTGGCACACTGCCGGCGGCGGCGATCGGTTGCGCGGCGACTTGCTGATGCTGGCGGAACTGCACCCGCAATCTGGCCAGCAGCACGGGGGGGGGCGTGGTTTTAAGGATGTAGTCGTTGGCTCCCAGCTCCAGACTCAGGATCTGGTTCATGTCGCTATCGAGCGAAGTGAGCATCACGATGGGGCCATCAAAGCGTGGCCGCAGATCCCGGCAGAGGGACATACCATCCTGTCCCGGCAGCATGATATCGAGCAGCACCAGATCCGGTTGTTCGGCTTCGACCCGGGCCAGCGCCTTATCGCCTCTGGGTTCGAGGATCACTTCCATATCGTGACGGCCGAGCCAGCTGCTGATGAGCTGGCCAATCTCGGGATCATCTTCAACAAAAAGAATGCGTTGCATAGAAAAGCTCCAACCGGAAGCAGGAGAAAAGAGGAGCTGCCAGCATATCAATGCCGCTTGGGAAATACAGAAAAAGAACGTTGGAGGGGTTTATGGGAATTGCGAGGATAAGGGCGATAGCCGGGTGGCGGAGCAATGATGAGGCTCTGGGCCATGAGCATTTCAGCCACTCAGTGCGTTGTGCGATGAGACATGCGGGGATATAAACGCAGAAAATGGAGCTGCAGAAACAAAAAAACCGGCTTGGGCCGGTTTTTGACAAGCCAGAAGGCTTGTATCTTGCCGTATTGGCAGCGTTGTGCCAAACGACGGAATAATGGGGTGGCTGATGGGGCTCGAACCCACGACAACCGGAATCACAATCCGGGACTCTACCAACTGAGCTACAGCCACCACTGAAAACTGCATTGATCCGTCAACAAATTGAGAATCAATGGCGCGCCCTGCAGGATTCGAACTCTTATATGGTACACATAAAAGATCGAAGGTAAGGATTAACTTCCAGCAAGAAGCCACTAACCACTTATGCATTACGCGATAAAAACGCTAATTTTGTTTAAAATCAATGCATTGCAACTGTTAATGCATGACCTAACCAACTGACGCGAAGAGTAAAACATTCAGTCATGAATGTCAATCTTGTAATAAACTATTTGCGCACTAGAGTGCGCATGTAGATCGCTCAATCAGTGCGCATGAGTGTGTATGTGGGACTATGAGCCCTTTTTCAGGAGCACTGATTATGCAAAATCAGCTGGCATCGCGCCCAAGGATAGAAGTCACGCACCAACACCGCGAAACTACATGACCTGCAAATGCCGGACATCTGGGGTCATGTAGTTGAAATCGACTTATATAGAAGGGATGACATTAGCGGACTGACGCGGAACTCCCCAACGCTCTCAACACCTCCTCCACGGCTGCCAACCGTCCTCGTAAGCACCGAAATTCCTGACTGGTGTGCCTGAGCACACTATCAATGGTTGCCTCTAACGCGGGGAAATCTGCTCGTAGCTCGTTGTATTCGGCGAACGTGGCCTGGTATTCCTGAATTTCAAATCGATAAGATTTCGCCTTAGCCTCCAATTCTTCCAGCCCCTTTCGCACCTCATCCTTCACTTCCACGACAGCCTTTTGCTCGACCTGAGTCACTGGAACCTGTGGGCCAAGTAGATCCTCCCGAAAGGTAGCCTCATCAAACAGCTGCGCTTTGACGTAATTTGGACGAAACCATTTATTACCCACACTGCGCCTATTCAAAAGACCCATACCGACCAACTTGTTCAGATGGCGGTATATGAGTCCATAGTATTTATGTTTTGATGGGCGCTTTAACTTGTCACCAAATACCGCGATTACGCACTCCTGTGCAGTGAAATCGTTCAGCTGTAACCGAATTAGTGCAGTGTAGAGTACGGTTGGAAGCCACACAGTTTGGGAGCCCATAGGTAACCCTCAGTCTCGAAAGACAACAATTAGTAGGAATCAAAATTAGGGTGAGGATTATAGTCCTCATTATTGGGTCAGACAACCTGAGAAATAATAGTAAGATCCTACGATGTTACTCATTGGCCCCATTGGGGCCATGGTTAAAGGCGGTAATATTTTTCGGGAAATTAATTGTTTGCCTAAACATAAATAAATTTATATGATAATTTGCTTATGTCTTTCTCTCTATCATATGGATACAGGTCTCGATAAACAGAGGCCGCCAAGTCAGAGACTTCCTTGCTAAGAATCTCAAGAGCATCATCTTTTTCAACATTATTGAAAATAGACTGAACCTCATCTGGAGATTTTAGTGAATCTCTTAGAGTTTTATCATCCTTTAACTTTTGCAGCCAGAGATCAAGCCTGTGAAGAAGTAGCAGGGGAAAGTATTCAGGACATGTTAGTTGAGCATCCATGTGATACGCAATGCTAGTTAAGTCAAAGCTTGTAAGCTTTTTGGCTACTTTCTTTTTATAATCTGGCATGTCAGCCACAATATTCTTCATCAATCGAACGACTTTCTTAAGGTTTCCTCCATAAGTAAAGTCTTTATCATCAACTTTCTTAATATGAAGAAAAGGTTTGTTTTCTATGAACTCATGTTTTTCTTTATCGTATATTCTGACGCAGCGGTCATGCTGTTGACCTGAGCGCTGATAATCATGAGAGTCATGCCAACAGCTTGGCACAATATCAATTTTTCTGGCCAAGCTACCCCCACTCATTGATATGGATTTCTTATTCGAGCAGTCTACTGTCGCTTGATAGTATCTGCTTGTCAGTTTAACTTCTGATGCCAAACGAATTTCTTTTACTTGATCGAGCATGGGTCTCTTATCAGGAGCATCAGTATAGTTAGTTGATGGAAGAACTGGTAGTTGGATAAGGACTACATCTTTTTTAAGAATCAACATATCGACATCAGAGTGTCCTTCAATATGAATATCTAAAGCGACAGAACCTTGAAGCCTGAATTCAGTATTAATCCGGTCGGTTTCGAGCATGCTAACCAATGTATTAGCTACACGCTCTCCTTCATCGATTGAAACTTGTGTTGATTTAGAGCTCACTGGTGCCATCGCACCAATTACATATTTGATTGCATCACTGTCTTTGACCTTTTCATAACTTTCCTGTGGACGGTAATCATATGCAGCTGCTAGTCCTGTGTAGCCTTGATCAAGTGCATAGCGCTGAGCAGTACCCTGACGCCTTTCCTTCAATTTTTTCAAACGGTCACTAAAGTTGATCATTTATCACCTCGCGTCAGGTACATTTTTCCGAAAGTTCGTCTTCCATTACTATTAAAATATGCAGCTTCACCAGAAGTTAGTTCCTTATCAAAGATAACTTCACAGTAACCTCTATGTGAGTTCAACTCATGGAACTGAGATGCATCGGGAGAATTACTATAACTATAATGAAGAACCCAGCCACCACGAGTTCCTGATTTTTTGGCAAGAGTTGCCGTATAGCTTTCGCTGGAGCTTTTTTTGGTTTTTAAGTTTATAGATATTTTTTCCCAAGTCTGCTCAATATCAATTTCAGCTTCCCAGCTGTATTTTATAACACCGTCATCTTCGGCGAGCGTCTCACCTCTGACAGACCAAACACCATTTAAATCTGGAATTTTAAATAGTGGTACTTTCCATACATAGTTATTAAAAAACCAATGCAAGGCAAAGTATACAGCAGCAGTTGAAACAGTTGCTCCAGCCATAAAGCTGAGACCATCCACTTGGTGCAGCCATAGAATAATGCTTGATGCCAAACCAGTGAGGATAACTGAAAAAGTTCCGAGATATCGACCTATTGTAGTTCTACTATGACCAAAAATAGCGTAATCATGCATATGCCAATCCTTTCATGCCTAATAACATAACCCTTCTATTCATCTCATCGTTCTTTATTGGCTTGTGCCAAGATGCTGGCAGCCAGGGTCTTTGACGTTTCGCTGTACTTGCTGCTTTGTAGCACCATGGAGGCAAACGTCTCCATTTCAGCCCCAGTTTGCTTCCCAGCCCTAGCCTGAGACAGCGCGGAAGCAGCAAGGGAGCGCGCAGTGGCAGAGGAGGTTGTATCGTTGAGCACCTGCCCAGCAAGTGTTGCGACTTTATCGGAGGTAGTTTTACGGTTAGTTGTCATCACTATATCCTGTGTCTGGGTTTTGATTTTGATGCTATATGTAGTGCTGTATGTTTAAACAGCACAAACATATCCGATCCGATTGAGGCGATCAAGGAAAACGATTGATGTATCAGTAAGGTTGTTTTTCGAACTGATTGGGGAGCTTAGCGACAGCTAATCAACTATTTGATTTTTATCATTTTTATTGCTATCAGCCTCAAGCAGGGGTGTGTGATAACGTAATGTTCATGTATGGTGCAGTAAGCGCCATAGCTTCAATGACTATGCGTTGAGACAGGCTTCCGCTAATGCAGGGACAGTTCGACTGCACTTATGGCACTTGGGCTTGGTTAGCGAGCGTTTGCTGAGAACTGAAAGTGATCAATAACGGTGGGTTAGCAATGGATGGACACTACATCAACCTTTTCATGTGGGGATATCAAAGCCACTATCGGATTCAAATTCAGAGGTTAGCTCGCGATGTGCTTAAAAGACTGGGGGCTCCTTCAGAAGCGGAAGTGATTCTAGTTGGTGCTCGAAGCCCAAATAGCGATAACCGGAACCCAGTGTGCATCGAGCCAGAAGATGGAAAATGGCAGCTGTCATTATTTGATGGCCTAATTGATTCTATTGAATTTGCTTACAACAACCATGAAATGCAGAATTTGTATTTTGGTGATGCTCCGAGTATGCGTGATAAGCCAGAGTGGATGCGCCAAGATTCAGTGCGCACATCGGTAGAACAGGCATTAAAAAAATTTGATGAAGAGCATCATTTAACTTCGTTCTGTGGAGCAGTCAGGCGCATCGATGACCACTATGTAACTCCTGTTATACAGATCCCAAATAGCCTGTTCTTGCAGTATCCCCCGTTAGAACATCAGCCACTCAGAAAAGGCAATAATCAAAATGGATATCGTAGTCTCATCCATTCAGCTATGGCGGCTGTTCTGCATGAGGCAACGGAGGGGTTAAACAAGCCTGAACCTGGACGTTTTTCACATCGTGGTATGAGAGAGGCAGAAGAGATCGTCCGTATTGCTGCGAAAAATTTCATGCACACCCCAGGGTTATCAATCGAACGGCAGTACATGCATGACGATCTGTTTGCTACGTTGAATCTTGTTTCTTCCTTAATGTATGAAGGCTCAAAGGGAATTGGGCATCTTATCCTTGTTGACCCCAAGAATGATGTAGTCGAATTTATGGTTAAGTTTGCTGAGCCTGTGACGCTTCATGAACCAAGGTGGGTTAGGAAAGTTTTACAGATGGCGACTACAGGTATTGGTATTATTGCGGACAGCCAGCGCATCTATGGACTGGGGAGACTTAAGGAATGGCATGATTCCAGTAACCAAGATGCATTTTTAGTCGTCTTTATCGACCATTATCACTGGGAGTTGCGTTGTGGCAATCAAGCATTACTTCGTAGTCATTATGCTGAACCTAAATTACCTCAAGAACCTTTTGATAAGGCAGCGTTCCTGGCAAATTATGCTCGACTCTTTCCAGAGACATCACATGAAAATGGATTAAACCTGTGGCACCTGATGATGGCTCAAGTTAGCCAAGAACACGGGAGCATGATTGTTGTTGCCGAAGACGCGGCTAGTGAAGCTCGTCGTCTTAGCAAGCAAGGTACATGTATCGAGCCAACACTTCTTTCTGAAGCATTACTCCGAAGTGTCAGTGGCATCGATGGAACCATAATTCTAGATCCTGCGGGCTTCTGTCATGCTATCGGGATCATTCTTGATGGCGAGGCGACCGAACAATGTACGCCATCAAGAGGCTCTCGCTACAACTCTGGAGTACGCTATGTTCACAAAGGAAGTCATCGAAGACTCGCTATTGTCGTGTCTGATGACCGGACTATTGATATCATCCCTATGCTCAGGCCATTGGTAAGTCGTAGCATGATTGAGCAGCATGTAGCCAGGTTAGAAAATGCAACTATCGAAAATTTCCATGATCCTAGAAATTGGTTAGATAAACATCGTTTCTATTTAAATTTAGACCAATGCTCTAGAGTAAATAATTCACTTGAACGACTGGATAATCTCCCGAAAGAATTTTACCGCCTTTATTTTTCCACAGAAAAATTTGAAGTCCATCCCGAAATGGATGAAAGCTATTTAACTGATGTATAGCGAGAGGATGGTATTCTGTACATCATATATTGACACTATTATGTGTACCGCTAGGTATATGAACGAGCAGCGGTGAGGTAAACTACATGACCTAAAATCACAGACACCTAGGGTCATGTAGTTAAGATCTGCTTATATATAGAAGGGATGATATTAGCGGGCCGACTCGGTGCTCCCCAAAGCCCTCATCACCTTCTCCACAGCTGCCAGCCGTCCCCTTAAGTCTCGGTATTTCTGACTGGTATTCCGAAGTGCATTATCAATAGTAATTTCTAGCGCGGGAAAATCTGTTTGCAGCATATTGTATTCAGCAATTGCTGCCTGGCACTCCTGAATTTCAATGCGGTAGAGGCTCGCTTTCGCGTTTAACTCATCTAAGAGAGCATCGTTCGATTCCTTTTTATACTCCTGAGCCTCCTGAGCCTCCTGAGCCTCCTGAACTTCCTGAACTTCCTGAACTTCCAGCTCTCCCTGAGTCGCAGGGCCAATTAGTTCCTCTTGAAAGTTCACATCATGAAATAGAGGGGTTTTAACGAAACTTGGATACGATCGGACATCATCAACATTTCTCCGTTCCAGGAAACCCGCGTCAACCAACCTCATCAGATTACGATAAACGAGGCCATATCGCCTCTTATGGGCCTGATTGTACTCTGATTCACCAAAGACTGCGTTCAAGCACTCCGTTGTAGTGAAATCATCCATCTGCAATCGAATGAGTGCGGTATAGAGTGCGGTTGGTAACCACACAGTCTGGGAGCTCATAAGTAATCCTTGGTCTCGAACGAAAACATTTAGTGGGAATCTAAACTTGATTGCGGATTATAATCCGTGGTCGTTAGCCAGACAACCAGAGATAGTGCTCGCCAGTGAGAGGCGAGACATGCAAGATCTAGCAAAAAAATTTGGTGATGCTGTACGTAATAGACGGCTTCAATTGGGTGTATCGCAAGATGCACTCGCATATGCGGCCGAACTTGATAGAAGCTACGTAGGACGAATTGAGCGTGGTGAGGTTAATATCACCCTGGAAAAGGCTTATCGTCTTGCTAGGGTAATGGGGTGTGACATTCGCGACTTGTTGCCATAGATATATTTGCCAATTAATTATCTCCTCACCCCGATAAAACTATATTTTCCCATAATTATTCACAGTGATGGCGATTAGCATCATTGCCAGCTTTAGCATCTGCCTAAACACCTTTTTTGACCGTCATTGAACTCAGCTATCCATTCCAAAGGGAACTAAAGTGAGCGCAGCAGTGAAGACAGAGAGAACATGGATATTCGTGTTGCTCATGCTCTATCACCTCTTGAATGCATCGATCCTGTTCATTCAGCCTGTCTATGATTGGTTTAACGATGAATACTCACTGACTGGCCTATATGTACTGCTCATGCCCTATCTCTGGGGCCTGATAACGATACTTGGTGCGATTTTGTTCTTGTCAGACCGTTCTTGGAAATACCTGGCAGGCAATCTACTCGGTGGTTCGATCCTTCTCTTCTGGTGGCTTAGACTGGCATCCCAATATTAGTGAGTATCATCAGGCATATGAATGAGCAGACCAGACGGCATCTGTTGGGCGTGGCTTCATGCAGCGTAAGCTGCAAGCTCACAAGATCTATTCGAAACGAAAATGAGTTTCCCGCCTTGTCTATCCACTGGTTGCTGTAGCGCCACACAGCAGCAATAAATCCAGTTTTTCGTCAGCTCCGGTCTGAGATTTTCAGCCTGTATCTCCATCCTCATTTCCAGCTCTGCTGGTCTGCTGCATGTGTTATATTCGGCTCAGATGTTGAGCCGAATGATGGGCTGGGTCGGCTCATTATTGAGACCCTAGCACGTTGGATGAGGAAATAATGGAACCATTTTGGATTTGGCAACAAGCAGATTGGCCCCATTTTCGTTGGCAGGATAGCGAGGTATTGCCCCCCGGTGTCAGGATAGTTGTCGCCTGATCTGATCTATCTACAAGTGAAGACCGGGGGAGGATAAAGAGTGTCGAATGGCTCGTTATTCAAGTGAACGGAAGGCCGCTTTGCTCAAGAAGCTACT
>NZ_JBCGFC010000032.1:0-2297 GCF_038739615.1 Aeromonas sp. SER
GGCGGATTTTGGCTATGGTTCCCGTCACGATGGTGAGCGTTATCTGGTGCATCTGTGTGAAATGTGTTTTTTCGGTATACTCGCAACAATGAGGGAGATGCATCGCGGGGAACATATGTTTGACGATAACTATGAGGCTGCAAACCCAGACACATTTGGGCGTGATTATTCTAATAGGGAGATAATCTGAATAGTATGCCCCTATATTCGAGGTTGTGTGGAGAGAACTATTTCCTATCATCGACTCATTCTGTGAGCCAATGATATTGTCCTATCGGCTCATTTCGTGAGCCGAACAAGATCCTTCATCGGCTCATCTGGTGAGGTGGTCTCAACGCTCACTACCACTTGGATTTAATTTTTAGCTACATAGTTTCATAGCAGATTGGAGCTAGGCCAATAAGTAGATCCAAACGCAATTTAGCTCACGAATTTTAAATGATGCTATTTTTTGAGTCATCTTGGTGCCAAAAACAGTGGAGCTGATGCTGGGATTGAGAGATAATTTCACTGATATAAAAGTGTGATACATGAGGATAAAAATGAACGATTTTTTGAAAACTTTGTTGAATATCCGTAGTCTGCGAGCTGCATTGCGTGAGTTGTCATTTGAGCAACTGGTCGAAGTTAAAGAAAAATTGGATGAGGTTTTTGCTGAGCGTGAGCAGCAAGAAACCAAATTGAGAGAGGAATCTGCCGAGCGCCTGCAAAAACTGGCTGAGTTTGCCGAGCTGCTGAAAGGCGCTGGCATAGATCCGAGTGAGCTGGTTGGTACTGCAACCACTGCAAAAGCAGAGGGTACAGTAAAGAGCAAGCGCGCTCCCCGTCCTGCAAAATACAAATACATCGAAGATGGCCAGGAAAAGACCTGGACTGGTCAGGGCCGCATGCCCAAGACCATCTCAGAAGCAGTGGCTAATGGTCGAGCATTGGAAGAGTTCTTGATCTAGTGCTGAGAGCCCATGCCTGCTCGGCGTGGGCCTTTAATTCTATCTGTAGTAGGAGCACCGTATGGGGAGGACATTAGAGGATATCATCGAGTCGGAATCATCCGAGGTAGTCCAGAGAGCCAAGGAGCATGCCGAAGAGCTGCGAGTTCGTATCGCTGTGACCAAACTGCTTTCAAATATCGGGGCGGGTGATGTTCCTGAAATTGATGCCGATGTTCTAAATAGTTTATTGTCGCTCAAAAGGTCTGTTGAGAGATATGACTGTCGGCTGAGTTTACTCGTTCATATGCCTGACGGCACTCATCATGGTGTCAACATTTAACTAAATAGCATCATTAGTACGTTAATCGCAGATCTCATCTACCAAATGAAATTAACGCCCCATGGCGATGCTTTTTCAAACTCCCTCGGTGTGCAAGCGGATCTGATAGCGTGTATTGCGTCCGCCACCAGGTAATTTCTCAAGGCACCCTCTCTCCACCAATTCACCCAGATGACGTGTAGCCGTCGCCTTGCTGACTCCGGCGACTTTTTGATATTGGCTGGCGTTGATGCCATTTTCAAAACCTTGTTGGCCGCCATCCAATAAACGGTTAATAACCTTGGTTTGCTCTGGACTCAGACCATCATGACAGTGCTGCAACCAGAAATGTTTTTTGGCAAGAGAACGGTCAATAACCTGTAATGCCAGCTCTAAGGTGTAATCCAGTGTGTCGAGGAACCAACAGAGCCAGGATGTGATATCCAGCGTGCCCCTCTGCGCTGACTCAAGCGTCATATAGTAGTCACCTCGCCGCTCTAGAATTGCAACTGACATGGCATACAGACGGATGCTGTGGCTGTCAGCCTGTGACAGCGCGAGATCGGTCAATGCCCGCGTGAGCCGCCCATTGCCATCATCAACGGGATGCAGGGTCACGAACCAGAAATGACAGATCGCCGCACGAAGCAGTGGATCCATCGTGGGGTCATGCTGAGTCTGGTTAAACCAGGGGATGAACTCGGCCAGTTGATCGTCCAGAGCGGCTCTGGGTGGAGCCTCAAAATGCACGGTAGGGCGATCAACACGCCCAGAGACAACCAGCATCGGCTCATCTCCTCGCAACTGCCCTACGTTCATTGGCTGTACCGACCATTCGTTGACAGGGAACAGCCAACGATGCCATTGGTAAAGTCGTTCAATTGTCAGTGGTTGTTCATGGTTGTCGATGGCGTCCAGTATCATGGCCGCGAGCCCCTCTGAGCGCTCTGATACTGGATAGGACTGAGTTTGTGAGCTCCCTAACCGCCTAGCCAGGGAAGATCGCACGGATTGGGCATTGAGACGTTCGCCTTCGATAGCGGACG
>NZ_JBCGFC010000033.1:0-1580 GCF_038739615.1 Aeromonas sp. SER
ATTGCTTGATTCAAATTGTTAAAGAGCGATGCAGCTTTTGCTGCTGCGGGAGTGGCATTCTACTCAACCGCCTTCTCGAGTCAAGCCTTATTTGCAAAGGCTTTTCGAGGTTATCGACTCAGGCTTTGCGTTGCCGCTTGCCGTGTCGATGGAGGCGCATTATAGGGAGTGAATTCGTTCTGGCAAGCGGATAATTGCAAAAAGATGGCTTTCGCAGTTCGTTCGCTCACAAAGCCACCAATTGGCATATTAAACCGGCGAAATCAGCTTGCTGCAGGCACAGCGATGGCAAAATCGTGCAGGTTGTCATAGATAGCATCTGCCAGCGCGCTACCCGCTTCGGTGACCGGCTTACCGGTTCTGACCATGATCTTGTGACCGACCCCGGCATTGCTCGCTGCTTTCAGATCGGAAGGCTTGTCACCCACCATATAGGAACGGCTCATGTCGATGTTCAGTTCCTGCCTGGCGAGCAACAGCATTCCCGGTTCCGGCTTGCGGCAGTCACAGGGAGCACCGTGATCCGGATGGTGTGGGCAGAAGTAGATACCATCGAGGTCCACATCGCGATCGGCCAGCGACCAATCCATCCACTCGGTCAGGTTCATAAAATCATCTTCGGTGAAATAACCGCGGGCAATCCCTGACTGGTTGGTCACTACAACCAGCAGATAGCCTTTCTTTTTGAGGAGCTGCAGGGCGTCTATGACTTCGGGCAGAAAATGGAAGTCATCGACCTGGCTGACATAGCCAGTGTCTTCATTGATGACACCGTCACGATCCAGAAAAATGGCGGGTTTGCTCACGGAAACTACCTCAATCAATGGTTTTGCCCAGTATCTCACAGGGCAGATAAAGCCCAAAAACAAAAGGGGCGGCCGAAGCCACCCCTTTCATGTGTGCATTTAAAGTATCGATTAAGCGATAACTTTAGCTACAACACCAGCACCTACGGTACGGCCACCTTCACGGATAGCGAAACGCAGGCCGTCGTCCATCGCGATCGGTGCAATCAGGGTAACAACCATCTTGATGTTGTCGCCCGGCATTACCATCTCTACGCCTTCCGGCAGTTCGATGGTACCGGTCACGTCGGTAGTACGGAAGTAGAACTGCGGACGGTAGCCTTTGAAGAACGGGGTATGACGACCACCTTCTTCTTTGGACAGTACGTACACTTCAGATTCAAACTTGGTGTGCGGCTTGATGGTGCCCGGCTTGGCCAGTACCTGACCACGCTCTACGTCTTCACGCTTCACGCCACGCAGCAGTGCACCGATGTTCTCGCCTGCACGACCTTCGTCCAGCAGCTTACGGAACATTTCAACGCCGGTACAGGTGGTCTTGGTGGTATCTTTGATACCAACGATTTCCACTTCTTCACCAACTTTAACGATACCGCGCTCTACACGACCGGTAACTACAGTACCACGGCCAGCGATAGAGAATACGTCTTCGATAGGCATCAGGAACGGCAGGTCGATTGCACGCTCCGGCTCCGGAATGTAGCTGTCCAGGTGGCCAGCCAGTTCCAGGATCTTCTCTTCCCACTGAGCTTCGCCTTCCAGCGCTTTCAGTGC
>NZ_JBCGFC010000034.1:0-473 GCF_038739615.1 Aeromonas sp. SER
TTGCTCAAGCGCATGGCACTTCATCCCGGTAGCCGAGATGCGGCCGCCTCTCTCTGGCTCGCTTCGATCCGCGATATGCCGGTCGGTACCGAGAGCATGGATGCGCTGCGCCAGTTCGTTGTGACGTTTGGCTCTGACAGCGAGGTGGATGAGGCCTTGAAGCTGCTTGATACCCAGGAGCAGCAGTGGGCATCTCCGGCCTTTCGCCAGCGTCAGGAAGCACTGGCACGCAACCGTGCCGGCAAGGCATCGGTGCGGGAGATCAGCGCTGCGCTGGCTGCCAACCCTGATGATCAGGGGCTGAGAGGCGCCCTGGCCGAAGCCTACTCACGCAACAACCGGCGTGCGGAAGCGGTAGCCCAGCTGGAGCAGCTGTTGCGGCAGCCTGACGTAGCCCAGCGCGCAAAGTGGGAGAGCTTGCTGGCGACCAACCGTTACTGGTTATTGCTTGAACGTGCCGACAAAGCGGCCGC
>NZ_JBCGFC010000035.1:0-383 GCF_038739615.1 Aeromonas sp. SER
CCTAGGGGAACCTGGGGTTGGATCACCTCCTTACCTTAAGATGACGAAGTTGTTGAGTGTTCACACAGATTGCCTTGATTCAAAGTAGTTAGAGCAAAGACCTGATGCGCAAGCGTCAGTGCTTGTTTGGCTAAGGCCAAACGAGAGAAGCCCTATCATTGGGTTTTGGGATGTGAATAATGGCGCTCGGCCTCGCAGGCTCGGCACTCGCCATTACCCAAAATCTGCACTGCTGACGCAGCGCAAAGATGATTTTGGGTCCCCTTCGTCTAGAGGCCTAGGACACCGCCCTTTCACGGCGGTAACAGGGGTTCGAATCCCCTAGGGGACGCCACTTCTCTTCTTGCTAACAAGAATGCAGAGTTAAGAAACTGATTCTTAAC
>NZ_JBCGFC010000036.1:0-361 GCF_038739615.1 Aeromonas sp. SER
GCGGCGGCCATCAAGGTGGTACAGACTGTCACTGACCGTGATGGTGACAGCACCACGGCGACCAGTGCGAACGGGCTGGATATCGCCTTCAAGGACGATGGCCCGAGTGCCTCGGCCAAGGCGGCAGTCAGTGCTGGTGCAACTCTGGATGAAAGCGGCGGGTTTGATGCAATCGACATCAGCAGCAGCGCCATTAGCGGTCTGTTTAATGCCCCGGTGTATGGTACTGATGGCGCAGGCAGCGTGCAGTACAGCCTGAGTGCTACTGCGGGAGCCCGCACCGGCCTGTGGCTGGCGGGTCAAAGTGGCAGCGCCAGCGAAATCAAACTGGTGGCCGTGGCCAACGGTTATGAAGGATGGA
>NZ_JBCGFC010000037.1:0-279 GCF_038739615.1 Aeromonas sp. SER
AGGATTAGGCCTCGATGGGCGCACGCCAGTCGTCCGCACCGGAAGTACCGGCAACGGTGTGTTCCCAGTCAATCTTGCGGTAAGCCATGGAGACCTGGATAAGCTGGGTGAAGTCAGACTTCGCCGGGTCCTGGCAGTGCGGCATCTGGCAATCGATGTCAACGATGGTGGCATCGGTCAGCACGGTGGAGAAGAAGTGCTCCTGCTTGCCTTCAACGGAGGTGCGGTACCACTTCAGGGTCACTTTCGGCAGCATTTCACCGGAAGCCAGCGCGTTGT
>NZ_JBCGFC010000038.1:0-255 GCF_038739615.1 Aeromonas sp. SER
CTTCGATAGGCATCAGGAACGGCAGGTCGATTGCACGCTCCGGCTCCGGAATGTAGCTGTCCAGGTGGCCAGCCAGTTCCAGGATCTTCTCTTCCCACTGAGCTTCGCCTTCCAGCGCTTTCAGTGCGGAACCACGGACTACCGGCAGGTCATCACCCGGGAAGTCGTACTCGGACAGCAGTTCGCGAACTTCCATCTCGACCAGTTCCAGCAGCTCTTCGTCATCTACCATGTCACACTTGTTCATGAACACGA
>NZ_JBCGFC010000039.1:0-255 GCF_038739615.1 Aeromonas sp. SER
TCGTGTTCATGAACAAGTGTGACATGGTAGATGACGAAGAGCTGCTGGAACTGGTCGAGATGGAAGTTCGCGAACTGCTGTCCGAGTACGACTTCCCGGGTGATGACCTGCCGGTAGTCCGTGGTTCTGCACTGAAAGCGCTGGAAGGCGAAGCTCAGTGGGAAGAGAAGATCCTGGAACTGGCTGGCCACCTGGACAGCTACATTCCGGAGCCGGAGCGTGCAATCGACCTGCCGTTCCTGATGCCTATCGAAG
>NZ_JBCGFC010000040.1:0-244 GCF_038739615.1 Aeromonas sp. SER
AGTAGTTCGCTTGGTATTTGCTACAAGCCTTAGAACACTTCTTGGGTGTTGTATGGTTAAGCCTCACGGGTAATTAGTACGGGTTAGCTCAATGCATCGCTGCACTTACACACCCCGCCTATCAACGTTGTGGTCTCCAACGGCCCTTTAGGACCCTCAAGGGGTCAGGGATGACTCATCTCAGGGCTCGCTTCCCGCTTAGATGCTTTCAGCGGTTATCGATTCCGAACTTAGCTACCGGGCA
>NZ_JBCGFC010000041.1:0-238 GCF_038739615.1 Aeromonas sp. SER
GCGGCGGCCATCAAGGTGGTACAGACTGTCACTGACCGTGATGGTGACAGCACCACGGCGACCAGTGCGAACGGGCTGGATATCGCCTTCAAGGACGATGGCCCGAGTGCCTCGGCCAAGGCGGCAGCCAGTGCTGGCGCAACCCTAGATGAAACTGGCGGGTTTGATGCAGTCGACATCAGCAGCAGCGCCATTAGCGGTCTGTTTAATGCCCCGTTGTATGGCACTGACGGGGCAG
>NZ_JBCGFC010000042.1:0-210 GCF_038739615.1 Aeromonas sp. SER
CTGCCGCCTTGGCCGAGGCACTCGGGCCATCGTCCTTGAAGGCGATATCCAGCCCGTTCGCACTGGTCGCCGTGGTGCTGTCACCATCACGGTCAGTGACAGTCTGTACCACCTTGATGGCCGCCGCTGACGCCAGCGACACGCTGTCGTCATGGTCGCTCGCACTGCTGCCATCCACACCGTGCTCCAGCGCCGCATACTGGGTCACCG